>JACPST010000131.1 GCA_016193165.1 Deltaproteobacteria bacterium | reverse complement strand
TTTTTCTTTTTTGTTTTTTTAGCTTTTTTCTTTTTATGTTTCTTTTTCATGTCTTTCCTCCTCTTTTAAGTGCTACGTTCAACACTCAACCCTTAAAATCTATGAGAAAAGAATAGCACAGTTTTTTTAAAATCCAAAGAAAAAAATAAAAATTTCTTAAAAATTTTAGTTTTTTTAAAAAATTTCTGGTGTAGAATATCAAAAATGGATCAAAAAAAATTTCAAGCAAACAAAAAGAGCCTTGTGATTGTCTACACGGGCAATGGAAAAGGAAAAACAACCGCAGCTCTCGGCATGGCCGTACGCGCGTGTGGATATGAGTGGAAAGTTGTGATCCTTCAATTCATTAAAGGAAGCTGGGCATACGGGGAAGAAAGAGGCGTAAAACTTCTTTCACCGAATGTAGAATTGAAAAAACTTGGAAAAGGATTTTACAAAATCATGAATGATAAACTTCCAGAAGTAGAACACAAAAAAGCAGTCGAAGAAGCTCTAAAAATTTCCAAAGAGTGCGTTCAATCTGGAAAATATGATCTTGTGATTCTAGATGAAATCAATGTTGCTGTCAGTGTAGGACTTCTAAAGCCAGAAGATGTCCTGGATCTCGTCCAACACAAAGCAGAAAAAACCCACTTGGTGCTCACCGGCCGGGATGCCCATCCCAAAGTGATCGAGGCTTCTGACCTTTGCACAGAGATGAAAGAAATCAAACATCCCTTTCAGAAAGGATTCTTAGCTCAAAAAGGAATCGATTATTAACTCTGTCATCTCCGCGAACGCGGGGATCTAGTACAAAGGTTGAGCTTGTTCTGGAGCTGAGGGAGGAGCGATTTGAGAAGGCGTGCGAGAGATCTGGCTTAATGCTTCTGTCACCTTTTCTTGATTTTGCCTCACGTCCTGAGAAAGCTTTTCAACCATCTCCCGAATGTCGGAAAGCTCTCGTTTAATGAAAGTCAACTCTTGTTCTTGTTTTTGACTGGCGGCAGGGCTGACGACTCCGGGAGCAAAAAGCGGACCTGGAGATCCACTCACCATCCGTCCCTGAGTACGGCAACTATTTAAAAGATGTTCCCGGGTTTTGGCAGAAAGCACATCCCAGTTTTTTTCTTTATTCATACACTGAGAAAACTTTGAAAAAGCTTCAGGTTCCATAAATTCTAAGTAGCCCAAAAGCCTTGCTGTTTGAACGGCTTGTATAAACTGACTTTTGCTGGCCGCTTCTCTCAAAAAGATACGCTGAATATCTTCTTGATAATTACGTAAAGACTCTGTCCTACCCATGGCAGAAAACAGAAATAATGGGAACAATGCCCAAAGAACTAATTTTTTCATCTTACGACACCTCGCACTTTAGCTTTTCGGGGAAAGTAAAAACAGTATACCGCTAGTTTTCTCTAGAGTCAATCAAGTGCAAAAACTTTAGCGGCGCAGGGTTTGCTTAAATTCGTGAAAAAGGATTTCATAAACACGAGCCACAGAAAGAATTTTTCTTTTGGGAACTCCTCTGAGATGTCCTAAAAGGTCTTGGGTTAAAATAGCATCTGTCAGCCGTTCTGAACATCCTGCTATTTTTGTACTTTTACGAAAAGCTCTTCTATACGTAAAATCCTTTCGTTCTCTGTTTTGAGCCACCCAATCTACATATTCACGAGCAATCGCCTCACTGAGTCTTAAAAGCTCCTCATCGGAAAAAACAGGAGCTTTTTCAGCCCCTTCTTTTAAACCAAATCGGGCTTCCAATTTCAGAAGTGTTCCATCTAAAGCAGCTCTCCTAAGAGGAAGCGCAGCCGTTTGTCCACTAATTCCTATTTTTCTAAAAAAGGCATCCGGCGTGGGATCACGGCCGATGACTTCTCTCACAGATTCTAAAGCAGGACGATCTCCACCATGTTCTGGGACAGCTCTGCGATAACGCATCCCCGTTCCTTCATTAAAAATTCCCTCTCTCTCAAAAACTTCCCACATCGCCTGAGCATTCACCTCCGAAAAGAGATACCCATAATATCCGCCATCATAGCCTCCCATCAGATGTCCAAAAGAAGCCAGGAACCGCTCACCCCCCGCAGGCAAAGCAATGCCAGTCAATTCTTTTGTCAAGCGAGATGCTAAAGCCAAGATATCTTTGGGAGAAGCGGTGTGAAGAATGTAATCTAAGGTCGCGTAAAAAATCTGACGAGAATAGGTCACCCCTGTATTAAATTGAGCAGAAGCTAAAAGTCCTCGTCTTAAATTTTCAGGTAATTTTCTAGATTCATCTTTGTAATGACCCGACAAGATATCTAAAACTTCCGGAGTCCAAACCCAGTTTTCAAGCATTTGAGAAGGGGCTTCCACAAAATCCCAGGCTACGGCATTTCCAGAGCAAGAGGCATATCGGGCACGCGTCAGCATATCATTCATAATATGGCCAAATTCATGGAAAAAAGTTTCTACTTCTGAATGACTCAAAAGAGACGGACGATCCGCGGAAGGACGATTAAAATTAGCTACAATGGAGGCAATAGGACGCTGATATCCCCCATCAGGAGTTGCGCCTGCTTGAATCAAACCAAAAGCCGCAAAGTGGTCATACTTTCCATCCCTGGGAAATAAGTCTGCAAAAAAATATCCTAAATGCTCTCCGGTATTTGTATCCAAAACATCAAAGAGTTTTACTCCCTCAACCCACACATCCGCCTTTTCAACTTCGCGAAACGTCACACCAAAAAGTTTAGAATAAATTTGAAATGTCCCATCCATCACTCTTTGAGCGGGAAAATATTCACGCACTTCTTCCGGATCAAAAGAAAAAAGACGTTTTTTAAGCTGATTGGCATAATACTCTTTTTCCCACATTTCAATCGACATTGCAGTTGGATCTGTTTCTCTCTTTAAATCTAAAAGGGACTTGAGATCTTCTTGAGCTTTTTGGGCTAATTTTTCTTTTAACGACTCCAGAAAAACTCTTACTCTTTCCGCATTCTCGGCCATCCGACCATCTGTCCGATAATCTACCCATGTAGGGTATCCCAAAAGATGCGCCAGCTCTGTTCGAATTTCAATGGCTCGCTCCAAAAGATGCGTATTTCTGGAAGCCTCACGACTCACCCAGCCCATATACATCCGCCTTCTGGTTTCCGAACGAATCGCATTTTCCATAATGGGAACATAAGTGTCTGCCTTTACTGGAACAACATAATGCCCCCCTTCTTCTTGCTTCAAATCCTTTCGAAGCCACTCAGGCACTCCTTCTAATTCTTCTTCGGTAAATAACACCACATCTTTGTTTTCATTTAAGTTCTGGTGATATTCAGTTTCCAATCCTGCCAATTCTTTTTTAAGAGCTTTGAGATGTTCAAACTTTTTTCCTTCCAGCCAAACTCCGCTTTGACGAAAATCTTTGGCCATGAGTTCCAGAAGTCTTCGTTCAACAACATCTAAGCTTGAAAAATCATTTCCCATATTTTTGCGAAAGGCTTCAAAGGCTTCGTACAAATCTTTTCTCAAGCTTACCTCAATCGAAAATTCTCGAACTTTTCTATCATAGAGCGCGGCTTCTTTTCTTAAAACAGGATTTGTCGAAACATCTTTCATAAAAAGGATGGGATCAATCATGCGGGTTAATTTAGTTACCACGTGTTCCATGGCTTCAACGGTATTTTTAAAATTTCGAGTTTCATGCGGCAGGCGAGCAATTTCATCTAAAGCAGTTTTGGCTTCTGCGAAAGCTTTTTCAATCAGCTCAGAAATTTCTCCTTTTTCAATGAGATCTCCTGCCTCATTAAATTTTCCTTCGCGATAATCATAGCGAATGAGTTTTAACGGTTCATTTTGCGCCCAAACAAACGTGGTTAGAAAGGTGCCTAGGATAAGGACTAAACTGAACTTCTTCATAACTTGCCTCCTCAAACGTAAATGAGGGCATATGTATATACTGGAATTTAAAAATAATCTAGGGGGGTAAAGAAGGACTATTTAAAGGAGACCGTGGTTAGTTTATTTTCTTCAACAATGACATCTTTTTTGGTTTCTAAAACAGACCCCGAACGAGTAACGAGTTCAACCGTATATTGACCGATAGGTATGAGATAGCCCGAGAAGTACATCCTGCCTTTAGTAACCACTTCTTTTCCCAACGCATCCTTAACTGTAAAATACAATGTCCCTTTGGAGGCAGGTTCCCTAACTCTTAACGTCCCAAAGCCAGTCATCTGCACGGCTGTTGTTTTATTAGGTTCAATCCGAACATCCTTCTTCGTCCACAGCACAGCCGCTTTGTTTGTACCAAGCTCAACGGTGTAGATTCCCTCTGGCAAAAGATATCCTGAGAAATATCGAGGCTTACGATCAACCACCACCTGTCCTTGCGCGTCTTTCACGGTCATATAAATCGTCTCATGCCCTTCTTGGGCTCTTACGACTAATGTCCCAAAGCTCTTTATTTTAACAAGGGTCTGCTTGGTTTGAGTGAGGAGAATATTCTTCTCTACATATTCAGGGTGTGTATTCACTTTGATGGTATATGTTCCATCGGGCAGAAGATAACTACGATGAATGGATTGATGTTCTAAAACTTTTTTTCCCGTTTTTTCATCAATGACATCTAAAGTGTAACTTTGATGAGAACTTGGAGCCTCAACTCTCAGATTCCAATCATACTTGGCAACAGTCTCGACAGATTTTTCGAGCATTTTATAAAGAGAATCTGCATTGTCTGAAGTTACATAAGTACCGCCGGTGGCGTTGGCAATACATTTCAATTGGTCATGGGCTTGTTTATCTTTAATATCAAATCCAACGACATTGATTTTAAACTGAAATCCTTCTTTAATAAGGTCATTAGCTACTTTACAAGGATCTAAATCACAACTTTCTTGGCCGTCGGTGACAAGGACAATACCTAAGGTACCCTTATCTTTGAGAGGGTTTAAATCTTCTCCTGCTTTTTTGAGTGAATAACCAATAGGCGTCATGGAAAGAGCTGTCACCTCTTTAATTTCTGAGATAATCTGGTCCCTGTTTCCTTTTTCAATAGGAACAATTAAATGAGAATCTTTGCAGTCTTTTCTTTTGGTATTCCCATAGACACGCAGTCCTAAATGGTAGTCTTGATTAACTTTTTTGGCATATTTTGAAAGAACGTCCTTAGCAATTTGCATCTTTGTTTTGCCACCGATCATCTCTTCCATTGAGCCGGAGGCATCTAAAATAAGTTCAACATAGACATCGTTTCGCTCAGCTGAAGCTGATAGGGCATACATTAAGATGATAAAAACGATTTTTCTCATAGCTCCTCCCATTGTTCACTCATTAAGAATATATCGTATTTTTGACAAGAAGCTTTAAGAAAAATTGCTCTATTCTTTTTTTTCAAGGCTTTCTTGAGCTTTTGGAAGACGGATATAGCTAGGGACAAGGTGTTGTGGATCCTGAAAAAGACCTTTTTGAGCGAGTTTTAACGCTAATTGCCCCACATAAGAAGCGCGAGGAAGAGATAAAGAAGGAGGAGCCCATTCAAAAGTCCCTTTTTCTTGTTCAAATACATTTCGGCGCTGATGGGCGATATCTCCGATAAGCAAAATCGGTTTTTCAACATTCATTTTCAAAGCGCTTTCCTTTAATGACTCAATAAGTTTTTGATGAGAAAGCAAAGAAGGCTCCACGCAAAAAATTCGCTCTCCTTGAGAGAAAAGAGTGGCAGCCGCATAAAATTCTTCCCGGCCCGCGTCTAAAAGCGCGCAAACAATCCCCGGGTAAAACATGCCATTTAAACTTAAGGCTTCTAATGTTGAAATGCCGATCACAGGTTTTTTGTGGGCAAGAGCAAACGCTTTGACTGTACTTAAACTAATTCGAAGTCCTGTAAAAGAACCTGGACCTGTAGCCACAGCAAAACAATCAATGTCGGAAAGTCCAACTGCCAGTTGCCCGAGCAACTCATCGACAAAGGGCAAAAGACGCTCACTGTGGGTTCTTTCTGAATAGAAAATCTTTTCCCCGTAAATATGATTTTCATCCAAGAGCGCGAGAGAGCCGAAGGATGTAGATGTTTCAAATGCCAGAATTTTCATTTTAAATTTACGCGATTCCAGAAATTTTTTTCAGGAAGGAGAGAATCCCAGCCCAATACCGGCTAATATCATTATAAAAAACCAGAATTAAAAGACCTAAAATCACAGCCAACCCCGCGCGATTGGCCAATTCTAAAACTTTGTTGCTCAAAGGAC
>JACPST010000174.1 GCA_016193165.1 Deltaproteobacteria bacterium | reverse complement strand
TGGAGCTTAGATGGAGCTCCAATTTCACAAGCGCAAGATTTATTAACCGCACAAATAACAGCAGAGACAGAAGGAGCCCATGTCTTAAGCGTGACTATGACAGACGCTAACAGCCAATCCGCGACAGGAACTCTAAATATCACTGTAACCACAACTCCTCAAGTTGGCATAGGAGGAGGACCTTCTACTCTCACCATTGGGACAACTGCCGCGTATACGGCAACACCTCCTCAAAATTTCACTGAACCCTTTCAAATTGTGTGGAGCTTAGATGGAGCTCCAATTTCACAAGCGCAAGATTTATTAACCGCACAAGTAACAGCAGAGACGGAAGGAACCCATGTCTTAAGCGTGACTATGACAGACGCTAACAGCCAATCCGCGACAGGAACTTTAAATATCACTATAACTCTTAAACTCAAGATTACGCACGATTTTAATGGAGATGGCATCGCTGATATCCTTGTGGGGGCTGAAGATAATGGAACAGCTTATATTTTTTATGGGTCCACTTCTCTTTCTGCTTCTATTGACGCGTCCACTGCCAATGTAAAATTCATTGGGGGTAGCCGGTTTGGCGCTTCTGTTTCAGGGGCGGGAGATGTCAATAAGGATGGAATCGATGATGTTATTGTGGGAGCAAGGACTTCTGACGTTGATGGAGGAGTTTATATTTTTTATGGCGGTACTTCTCTAGCCCCTTCCATCAATGCCTCAGCTGCCAATGTAAAACTCATTGGGGAAGTTTCTGGAGGTAGTAACCAGGGCCAGTTTGGCTTTTCTGTTTCTGGGGCGGGAGATGTCAATAACGATGGCTTCGCTGATGTTATTGTGGGGGATCCTTACCAGAGCGCCGGGGGAGATGCGGCAGGGACAGCTTATATTTTTTATGGTGGTATCTCTCTAGCTCCTTCCATCAATGCCTCAGCTGCCAATGTAAAATTCATTGGGCCATCTTCAAGTGCCCGCCTTGGCTTCTCTGTTTCAGGGGCAGGAGATGTTAATAAGGATGGCTTCGCTGATGTTATTGTGGGATCAGAGTGGGGAGCTTATATTTTTTATGGGGGTACCTCTCTAGTCTCTTCCAACGCCTCAGCTGCCAATGTAAAACTCATGGGTGAAGTTGTAACTGACTCGTTTGGTAGCCCTGTTTCAGGGGCAGGAGATGTTAATAAGGATGGGTTTTCTGATGTTATTGTAGGAGCTGCTGAAGCAGCCTATATCTTTTTGGGATCCACTTCTTTAGCTTCTTCCATCAATGCCTCAGCTGCCAATGTAAAACTCATTGGGCAAGGTGGCCGCTTTGGCATCTCTGTTTCAGGGGTGGGTGATGTCAATAAGGATGGCTTCGCTGATGTTATTGTGGGGGCAAATTTAGATGGCACTGCGGGGCCTTCTGCTGGAGCAGCTTATATTTTTTATGGGGCCACTTCTTTAGCATCTCTTGCCAATGCAAAACTCATTGGGCAAAGCGCACGGGATGAGTTTGGCACTTCTGTTTCAGGGGCAGGAGATGTCAATAACGATGGCTTCGCTGATGTCATTGTGGGGGCACCTCTTGCTGACGATGCGAGGAAGGGTGGTGCAGGGGGTGAGGCAGGAGCAGCTTATATTTTTTATGGGGCCGCTTCTCAAGCTTCTTCCATCAATGCCTCATCTGCCAATGTAAAATTCATTGGGGAAAATGGACTGGACGCGCTTGGCGCTTCTGTTTCAGGGGGGAGTCATTAAAGAAGTTAGAGTCCTCAAGCTTCTTGTAAATTTCTTTTCAAACTCTTGAATTTCTTATAGAATAATATACACACACATATATATATATGTATTATTCTATAAGAAACATGACTACCTATAAAATAATCAGATTAAGCTTGGAGTGTTTTTTAATCCTCTTCCCTCTCTCTCTTTGTTACGCGCTCTCTAAAGATCCTTCCGGGAAAATTGCGGAGATTAGCGGGAAAAAAGAAGAGGTTAAAATCATTCGTGAAAAAAAGACTAAACCTGCAATACTGGGGGACATTCTTATTATGGAAGATATCGCCCAAACGGGGAAGCTGAGTACTACTAAACTTCTTTTAAAAAATCCTAAAGGAAAAAAAGAATCTGTTGTTTTTGTCTTTGAAAATAGTCATTTTCGAATTAATCCCAGCATTATTACAGCAGGGAATAAAAAGAGCACTATCATTGAATTTACCAAGGGGTTTCTTTCTATCATTTCCAAAAACTTAGATAAAGACGAGGACATTCGAATAAAAACACCCAATGCGGTTATAGGAATTCGAGGATCCCAATTAACACTCTCTGTTCAAGAGGTTTGTGCGGTAGAAAGCTACCAAGCAGAAACCAACCTTCAAGAAAAAGGACAAGCAAAAGGAGGAGGTTGCCCAACAGAAACCAGTATCCTTCAAGCCAGCGGTGACATTAAAGTTCTTCCTCCTACCATGACCACAGACTCTTTAGACAGCCCCCAAGCCCAATCCGTTCTTCCTGGAACCATGGCTACCATTACAACAATAACTACCCCAACCTCAACAACGGATACCACTACGACAACCCCTACTTCATCTATATCATTAACTCCCATTGCTCTCGCAGCCCCTCAAAATGTCTCTATCATGATAGAAGCCAATCCAACCCCCATCTTTGATCCAGCACAAAGCCTGACACTGGAAAGTGTTTCCATCTCTTCTGAAACACCCTTATCTTCAACGACACAAACAGAACAAAGTTTAATAGCCGCAGCAGAACAAGCCTCTTCAACGATAGCAGAGAGCTCTACGGGCGCCTCTTCGCCTTCATCCGACATCCTCTCTTCTCCTGGAACCTGTCCATGATTTTTCGCCTTCTTCTCTCTCTCCTTCTTTTGCAGGCTTGTGGACATAAAAACCATCCACCTAAACAGGCCCCTAAAGAACCTACTATTTCCAAGACAAAAATCTTAAAACCAGAACAAGTAACCTCCCAAAAACCAAAGTCCCAAAAACCTTCTTTTGAAAGTAAAATATCCCCTCTACCCTCAAAGGAAAAACCTCCTCTACCCTTAAAGGAAGAAAAGGCAATACCCCCTCAAGATCATCTCTTAGAGGCAGACAGACTTTATAAAGAAAAAAAATATGAAGAAGCTGAGAGCTCCTATCAAAAAGCCATAGAGGCCTCAAATGAACTTACAGCGGAAGCCAGTTTTAAACTGGGGCTCCTATACTATGATCAAGCGGATTGGAATCGAGCCATTATATACTTTACTGAAAGTTATGATCTCTCTAAAAAATTTGCTCAACAGGCTAAATATTTTGAAGGATCTGCCTATTATGCCAAGCGTTACCGGGAGCCTGCCATGGAGGCTTTTAAAACTGCCATTCAGCTAAACACGACCTCAGCCCTCACTGCTGCTTCAAAAAACTTTCTCAATCGATTAGAAAATATTGAAGAGAAAAAATGGTCTTATGTCGCCTCTTTTGGATATGCCCATGACACCAACCTAACACTTGTTGCCACCACAGGACTTTTAAATGATCCAGAGGTCAGCAATGCAACCAGCTCCTCCAATAATTTTCTCTTTGAACCCACTTATAAAAAGTCTTTTGGACTTGAAAATTTTTTTTCTGCCTCCTACCTCCTCTATGTCTCCTGGCAATGGAATCGAAACCATCGGGGCTACAATGTTTATAGACAAGGCCTCTCTTCTTCTATCCAAATGCCATGGCATTTAGGGGGGGAAGTGACCACAACGCTTAAGGGTTTGGCTGATTTTACTATGGCAGGGATCAATCAAGGTCAACATGAACAAACCGATGAAGACACTCGCACTTTAAGTGTCCATGAAGATCTCTTCCTGATACATGAAGTCTCCCCTTTTAATAACTTTAAAGTGGGGCTTCCTTTACACTTTGGGAATTATGATTTTAAATCAGGGCATGACGCGGAAGATAGAGATTCTCTTGTTTATGAGGCAGGAATAGATGGAACTTATTTTTTAGGAAGCAAACAAAAATGGGCATCCTTGGGATACCTCTTTTTAAAAGACCATACTGCTGGAATAACTTATGATGCTTACCATCATAAATTTACCTATGGTTTCTTTCATCCCTTTTTTGCAAAAACCTTCTTCAAGTTCTATGGTTCAACAATCCGAAAGTTGTTCTCTAACAATGCAGATAACCGAAATGATCTGGAATATACCTTTCAAAACAGCCTTCTGGGAACTCTGGGAACTTTTGCTGCCACTACCTCTTTGACTTATGTTAAAAATAGCTCCAGTGTTGGAAGATATGATTATGATCGTCTTCTCGTTGCCTTTAATCTGACCAAAACATTTTAAAAGCGGGTGAAGGGATTCGAACCCTCGACCTTCTCCTTGGCAAGGAGACGCTCTACCAACTGAGCTACACCCGCAAACTAACAAACATTGTTCACACTCTCAAAAGGATTTCAATAAATATTTTAGAATACCTGTCGGAAGAAAAGTCGCACATACTCAATGGCAGAATAAAGGGAGAAGCCTAAAGAAATATAAATGGTCGTAAGCCCGATGAGATGACCATTGAGCCCCACATAGGTTTCATGAACCGCAAGCGCTCCTACAGCAATCATTTGGAATGTCGTTTTATATTTTGCAGATTTTTCGGCTGCAATGACAATGCCCTTGGAGCTTGCAATGGCTCTAAGTCCTGTAATAAAAATTTCTCTGCATATAATAATCACAACTAAAATGGGATGGACACGCCCCAAGCCCACAAGCATAATCAGTCCCGCCACCACCAATACTTTATCTGCCAAAGGATCTAAAAATTTTCCAACGTTTGTTTCAGATTTTAAGGTGCGCGCCAAGTAACCATCTAAAAAATCAGAAAGTCCTGCAAGAGAAACTAAAACTGCGGTTACCACCCCTGCCCATGGGGCATCTGTTAAAAGAAGTAAGATGACCACGGGCGTAACAGCAAAACGAAAGAGAGTTAAAAGATTGGGTATATTAGAGACGTTCATATCGATGATTTTTAGTTTTTATTCCTGTATGCCCAAAGCCCCCTTCCCCTCTTTGGGTTTCTTCCAAAGCTTGAACTTCTTTCCATTCTACAAGGCATACTTTTTGAAATACCATTTGAGCAATTCGATCTCCCCTAGAAATCGTCACTGTCTTTTTTCCTAGGTTGATCAATGGAACTTTAATTTCCCCTCGATAATCTGAGTCGATTGTCCCAGGTGTATTCGGAAGCGTCACTCCCCATTTCCATGCCAATCCACTGCGAGGACGGACTTGCGCTTCATAGCCGGCTGGGATTGCAATGGCAATGCCTGTAGGGATAAGCGCTCTTTCCCCTGGTTTAATTTTTAAAGGTTTTTTAAGATCGGCCAACACATCACAGCCGGAAGCTCCCGAGGTCATAAATTGAGGCAAAGGCAAAGGATTTGGATTCTCACGCACACGACTGATTTGAATCGTGAGCTTTGGGTCAGCGACCCTTGGGTCAGCGACCCTTGGGTCAACGACCCTTCCTAAAGACATGAGACTATCCTTTTTTGTAATGGCTTTTGGTTGGATGGGGTCTGGGATGATGAGAAGGCCGATGCTCTCTATGTTCTCCTCGATGCTCTCGGTGATGGACTTCATGAGGAGCCGGCGGCTCATAGCCTTCTAATAATGCTTTTCGACTCAGACGAATCTTGCCTTGTCGATCAATATCTAAAATTTTAACTTCTATTTCATCCCCTTCATGAACCACATCTGTCACAACGTTGACGCGTTTTAAATCCAGTTCCGAAATATGAACCAACCCTTCTTTATTGGGCAAAATCTCAACAAAGGCGCCAAAATCCACGACGCGCATAACTTTTCCTTTATAGACTTCTCCAATTTGAGGATCTTTTACGATATCTGAAACAATTTGAATCGCTTTTTGCAACGCCTCTTCATTGTTAGAAGAAATGTGTACTTCCCCTTCATCATTAATATCGATTTTAGCTCCTGTTTGCTCAATAATTCCCCGAATGACTTTTCCTCCACTCCCAATCACATCCCTAATTTTATCTTTAGGAACGACCAGTTTATGAATCCGTGGAGCATGAGGAGAAAGCTCTTTTCGGCTTTCTGCAATAGCATCTTTCATTTTTTTCAAAATATACAAACGCCCTTCTCTAGCCTGAGCCAGAGCTTGTTTTAAAATTTCTTCTGAAACTCCATCAATCTTAATATCCATTTGAAGAGCTGTTACCCCTTTTTCAGTTCCGGCTACTTTGAAATCCATATCTCCAAATCCATCTTCATCTCCCAAAATATCGGATAACACAGCTACATCGTCCCCCTCTTTAATCAGCCCCATCGCAATCCCTGCGACGGGTGCTTCAATGGGAATCCCTGCATCCATGAGAGATAAAGTTCCACCACAGACAGATGCCATGGAAGAAGATCCATTTGATTCTAAAATTTCTGAAACCAAGCGAATGGTGTAAGGAAATTTTTCAGCAGAAGGAAGCACACCCGCCAAAGCTCTTTCAGCCAAAGCACCATGACCAATTTCTCGTCGACCAGGGCCTCTTAAAAATCCCACTTCCCCTGTGGAAAAAGGAGGAAAGTTATAATGAAGCATAAAGGATTGACTACTCTCCCCTTCAATCGAGTCAATGCGCTGCCGATCATCCACCGTACCTAAGGTTACAATGGCCAAAGCTTGGGTTTCCCCGCGAGTAAAGAGCGCAGATCCATGCGTTCTGGGTAAAAGCCCAACTTCAATCGTAATATTGCGAATGTCCGTGTAGGAACGTTGGTCGATACGCTTTTTCTCTTTTAAGGTATACTCTCTGGCGTATTTCTCTTTCAAAAGATCAAAAAAGTTTTTAGCTTCTTTAGAACGCAAGGCTTGTTCTGACTCACTCACTCCTTCTAAAGCTTTTTCTAAAACTTCGTCTTTGAGCTGACTTAACTTTTCACTACGTTCTTTTTTATTGGGGAGATGAACAATCTTTGAAAACTGAGGCCAACAACCTTTTTCGACAATTTCTTTTAAGGCAGTATTCTCAGCAGGAGGTGAAAACTTAAGCTTAGGTTTTCCATATTTTTTACGAAGCTCTTCTTGAAATTTAATCACCGCTTGCATTTCACGATGCGCAAATAAAATGGCCTCTAGCACATCTTCCTCAGGGACAATTTTAGCTCCGCCCTCTACCATTGTAATGGCATTTTGAGAGCCAGAAACCAAAAGATCAATATCACTTTGTTTTTGAAGCTCTGGACTGGGATTACAGATAAACTTGCCATCGACTCTTCCCACTTTGGCCGCGGCCACAGGCCCCAAAAAAGGAATATCGGAAATCTCTAAAGCTACAGAAGCTCCAATTAAAGCCAAAACATCGGGATCGTTTTCATTATCGACAGACAACGTTGTTGCAACAATATGAACATCATTAAAAAACCCGTTTGGAAATAAAGGTCTGAGCGGTCGATCAATGAGTCGAGCAGTGAGCGTAGCTTTGCTGCTGGGCTTGGCTTCTCGCTTGAAAAATCCCCCGGGAATCCGACCTGCTGCATAAAACTTTTCTTGATAATCGACAGTCAAAGGGAAAAAATTTTGACCTTCTTTAGGCTCAGAAGACATCACCGCTGTCACCAAAACAACTGTATCTCCGCACCTCACCAACACAGAGCCATTGGCCTGTTTAGCAACTTTATTAATTTCAAATATCAGTTTTTTACCTGCAAATTTGCAGTTTAATTGA
>JACPST010000018.1 GCA_016193165.1 Deltaproteobacteria bacterium | reverse complement strand
CTCTATCCTTTTTTAAGCCGCAGCTTGAGCGCCAGGTCTTTTAGCTCCATATTTAGAGCGAGCTTGTTTTCTATTTTGAACTCCAGTTGTATCTAATTTCCCTCGAATAATATGATAACGTACCCCAGGTAAATCTTTAACCCGACCCCCCCGAATAAGAACCACTGAGTGTTCTTGAAGTGTGTGGCCAATTCCTGGAATATAAGCTGTCACTTCATATCCATTCGTCAGTCGCACCCGCGCAATTTTTCTCAGAGCAGAATTGGGTTTTTTAGGCGTCATGGTTTTTACATAAATACATACACCACGCTTTTGAGGAGACCCTCGTAACGCGGGAGATTTTGTTTTCCGTTGCATGCGTGTGCGACTTTGACTGACCAATTGATTAATCGTTGGCATAGTGCCTTCCTTCTATAAAAAAACGTGCGAGTTTTATCAAGCCGTTTTTTGTTCTAGCCCCCCAATTTGAGCGCTCACTTCTTCGGCAACAGGCTCTCTTCCTAGTGCTGTTTTTGGCATTTCAACGTTAATGCGTTGCTCACGATAGGCCGTAAAGCCGGTTCCAGCGGGAATCAATCGTCCCATAATAATATTTTCTTTGAGCCCCACCAAATGATCCGTTTTTCCCGCAAGACTTGCTTGTGTGAGTACTTTGGTTGTCTCTTGGAACGACGCTGCTGAAATAAAACTGGCCGTACTTAAAGAGGCCTTGGTGATTCCCAATAACATGGCTTCTGCTACCGCTGGAGCTTTGCCTTCTTTTTTAAGCTTCTCATTGACTTTCTTAAATATCGATTTTTCAACCTGTCCACCCACTAAAAAGTCGCTATCTCCTACCTCTTTAATTTTTACACGCCGTAACATTTGGTTTACAATCACTTCAATGTGTTTGTCGTGAATTTTGACTCCTTGTAGACGATACACTTCTTGAACCTCATCCGTGAGATATTGCGCCAGAGCTTTTTCTCCCAACACCTTTAAAATATCATGGGGGTTGGCTGCTCCATCCATGAGGGGTTCTCCAGCACGAATAAAATCTCCTTCATGAACAGAAATATGTTTTCCTTTAGGAATGAGATATTCGCAGGGCTCACCTACTTCAGGAGTAATAATCACTCGACGTTTCCCTTTCATATCCGCCCCAAAGGCCACCAGACCATCAATTTCACTAATGATGGCACAATCTTTGGGCTTTCGTGCTTCAAAAAGCTCAGCCACTCGAGGCAGCCCTCCGGTAATATCTTTAGTTTTCGTGGTCTCGCGTGGAATTTTTGCTAAGACATCCCCTGGCTCTACTGTCTCTCCTTCCACAGCAATAATATTGGCTCCGACAGGCAAGAGATATCGAGCAAATGCATTTTTAAAAAGCTTAATCGTGTTGCCATCTTTATCTTTAATAGAAATTCTAGGACGGGTTTCTGTATCTTTAGAATCAATCACAACTTTATGTGAAAGTCCTGTCACCTCATCTAATTGCTCTCGCATGGTGACTCCTTCAATAATATCTCCATACTGAGCAATCCCACCTACTTCTGTTAAAATAGGCATTGTATAAGGATCCCATTCGGCCAAAAGAGTTCCAGATTCCACTGTTTGATTTTCTTTGACCCTCAACTTTGCTCCATAAATCACAGCATATCGTTCTCTTTCACGACCTGCTTCATCCACAATGGCAATTTCACCATTACGGTTCATCACCGTTAAGCTTTTTTCTTTATTGGTAACGATATTGAGTTTTATGAATTTTACAATCCCCTTATGGCGCGTGGTTAAGGTACTTTGCTCCACACGTCGGCTTGCAGCTCCCCCAATGTGGAAGGTTCTCATGGTCAGCTGAGTTCCGGGCTCCCCGATGGATTGTGCCGCAATAATTCCCACAGCTTCTCCAATATTAACTTTTCGACCTCGTGACAAATCACGCCCATAGCATTCTGCGCAAACTCCAATGGGATCCTGACACGTAATAATCGAACGAATTTTTACTTTTTCAAGTCCTGTATCTTCAATTTTCTTTACTTTCTCTTCATTAATTTCCTCATTGGCTTTGACAAGAATTTCTGCTGTAAAAGGATCTTTAATATGATCCAAAGCCACACGACCTAAAACTCTCTCTCCCAGTGTTTCAATGATCTCTCCACTTTCCACCAGAGCAGACATCCAGATTCCATCGAGAGTTCCACAGTCTTGTTGACGAATAACAACATCTTGAGCTACATCCACCAATCGCCGGGTCAAATATCCAGAGTTTGCTGTTTTTAATGCCGTATCTGCTAATCCTTTTCGTGCTCCATGTGTGGAAATAAAGTACTGAAGGACATTCAACCCTTCACGGAAATTGGCTGTAATAGGAGTTTCAATAATTTCACCGGAAGGCTTGGCCATCAAACCTCTCATCCCGGCCAACTGGCGAATTTGGGCCGCAGATCCTCTGGCTCCAGAGTCCGCCATCATAAAAATAGGATTGAAACTCACATCTTGAGCTTCTTTTCCTTTTGGACCTCGCGTCATTTGCGTGGAAAGTTGGCTCATCATTTCATCTGCAATGGCTTCTGTGCATTGTGCCCAGCAATCGATGACTTTATTGTAACGCTCTCCATCTGTAATTAACCCTTCTGTATATTGAGATTGAATATCTTGAACTTCTTTAAGAGATTTTTTTAAGAGATCTTCTTTCTTTTCTGGAACTTTCATATCTTCAATACAAATCGACATTCCAGAACGCGTGGCATATTCATACCCTAAAGTTCTTAAGCGATCGGCTAAAATAACAGTTTCCTTAGGGCCAGCAATTCGGTATGTCTCTTCAACTAAATCGGCCACCGCTTTTTTATCCATTACACGATTGACCGCATCAAAAGAGACGGAAGGGGGGACGGCTTCATATAACAAAACACGGCCCGTTGTGGTCTCTACCCGTTTGCCATTGACCCGAACCTGAATTTTTGCCTGCAGATCCACTTCGCCGGCATCATAGGCCACACGTACCTCTGCAAACGAAGCGAAAATTTTGTCGGTTCCTTTTACAAGGG
>JACPST010000173.1 GCA_016193165.1 Deltaproteobacteria bacterium | reverse complement strand
AGTGAGTATCCATAATTATTTATTGTTTTCAAACTGACCTGTTAGGATAGCTTTTCTTGACTTTAACGGCAAGAGAAGATCATGGACTGTGATTTTTCGTAAACGACATGCAAGGCAAAGTAAGCTAATAAGTACCGCAAACACTTGTAATTGTTTCATGGATGGCCTCCTCAGGTATTATACTTCATTTACGGCTTGTTTTAGTATCATACAGGGATTGAAAAAATGATTTCAACTTAAAAGTGTGAGAGAGATGCATTCTTGTTGTAAACGGCGTATAATATAATGCATATTAACTCAAGGAGGATCAATTTATGTTTAAAAAAGTATTTATTGTAATGATAAGTATCCCATTTTTGCTTGTAGCAAAGGAAGGGTTTTCAAGGAGAGGGCATGGAGAGGCGAGACAGCATCACGTGAAACAGCATCGTCAGCATGCCGAGGAGCGTCATGCAAAAAAACATGAAAAGGTCAAAGAAAAGATTGAAAAACAGCATGAGAGAAAAATGGAAAGACTAGAACAGTGGAAAACTAAACGGCTTGAGAAATGCGGGACAAATCAAGCTTGTGTTGACCGTGTAAATCGACAGGCTGAAAAGAAAGCAGCTCAAATTGATAAACAATATGAGAAACGTACAGAAGCCTTCGAAAAACACGACGAAAAACATCCTGCAGACACTCCAGCTAAGGCTCCAGACACTGAAGCACCTGAGACAGAGGCTCCAAGTTCAGGAAGTGGTGGGGCGCCAATGACGGAAAGTCGATAGCTTATTTTCTGCTATAAAGGCCAATCAATTCTGTTTTATCCAGGATGTGATTGGCCATGGCTTTTTCAATCTTAGATTTGTCATCTGAAGGCTTTAAGCTGAGTTGAGTATTCAGGGCATAAAGTTTGAAAAAGTATCTGTGTGTACCTGAAGGAGGGCACGGACCTCCGTAACCTGTATTCCCAAAACTCGTGATACCTTCTAGGGTGTTGGTGGGAGTGCTATTTTCCTTCATTTCTGGTGTTTTGGGATCCATGTTCCATACCGTCCAATGCACCCATGTTCCCATGGGGGCATCCGGATCATCCATAATGAGCACAAGGCTTTTAGCAGCGGTAGGAACGGCAGAAATTTTTAATGGAGGACTGACATTGTCCCCGTCGCATGTGTATTTAGAAGGAATGCGTTCGTTGTGCTTGAACGCCGAGCTTTCAAGTTTCACGTGTTTCTCCTTTCGTGTTGTTTTTTTAGCTTCTGATATCCATGGAAAACATAGAACTGTTCCAATAAGAAATGTCGACAAGTACAAATAGGGGTGTTGGTTCATATTTTTCATTGGAAAATATCTAATTTTTTAACTATACCAGAAGTATTATTTCCATGACAACTCTTACACGCAAACTTTTACAATGGTATCGCAAGAGAGCCCGGAAGCTTCCTTGGCGGGAAACAAATGATCCGTATCGTATTTGGCTCTCGGAAGTGATGCTTCAACAAACACAAGTGGATACCGTGATTCCTTATTATGAGCGGTGGCTTAAAAAATATCCGACGCTTCAAAAAGTAGCCCAAGCTTCTGAAGATGAAATTTTAAAACTTTGGGAAGGCTTGGGATATTATGCGCGGGCTAGAAATTTTCGCAAAGCCTGTCAGGAAGTGGTTGAGCGCTATCAAGGAAAAGTTCCTTTGGATCCCCAAGTCTTTTCTACCTTAAAAGGTGTCGGGCCTTATACCTTGGCAGCCGTTCAGTCGATTGCATTTCAAAAATCTTTGCCTGCCATGGATGGCAATATTAAAAGAATTGTTTCTCGTTTGTTACGGCTTGATGAGCCTCCTTCAAAAGTGCTTTCACCTATTGGGGCTTTTCTACAAAAAAATATCAGCCCAAAACAGCCAGGAGATTTTAATCAAGCTCTTATGGATATTGGAGCTACGATTTGTTTACCCAAAAATCCAAAATGTTTGTTGTGTCCTTTGTCTTTGGACTGTGAAGCGTTTCAGTTTAAACAAGCTCATTTTTATCCTATTGCCGAAGAAAAAAATCCCCGTCCTCATTATCGTGCAGCCGTGGGGGTGGTTTGGAAAGGAGATAAACTTTTGATTAGCAAGAGAAAGTCTGAAGGATTTTTAGGGGGGCTTTGGGAATTTCCAGGTGGAAAAATGAAAATGGGAGAGTCGGCTAAACTGTGTGTGGAGAGAGAAGTGAAAGAAGAAGTAGGCGTGGAAGTTGAGGCTGTAAAATCAGTGGGGGTCATTGAGCATGCCTACACCCATTTTTCAATTGAGATGGAAGGGTTTTTATGCCGGTATTTAAAAGGGAAACCTCAAACGCTTGATTGCGCGGATTGGAAGTGGATTTCTTTTTCGGAGTTAAAAAAATTTGCTTTTCCAACAGCCAATCGAAAACTTTTTCCTCTGCTTCCTAAAACGAATCCCTTTGAGTAGAAAAAATCAAAGCCAAAGAACTGACAAGAAGAACAGTAGCGAGAGCTTGTTGTAAAATAAATTTTTCGTGAAGAAAAAGAAGGGCTACGCTTACTCCCCAAAAAGGAGAAGTGGCAAATAAGACTTGTGAGCGGAATGCTCCAATTTTTCGGGCACAGGTAATATAAAGAGCAATACTGATCCCAAAAGAAAGCATCCCGATTAAAAGCACGCCTAAAAGATCGTGGTTTAAAGCGGGCCACTTTGAATGAAGTGCAAAAGCTAAGACCATATTGAAAAAACCAGCTACAAGGCCCTTTAAAAAAGCATTCGTCGTGGGAGAAACGGCACGAATTTTAGCTGTGAAATTGTTGTCCAGCCCCCAACAAAAGCATGCCCCCACAATCCAAAGACTTCCTGGATTTAAAACCCATCCTTTTTCAAAAACTAAAATGCTGCCTGCGGTAATAATTCCTAAAGCCCCCAGCCAATCTCTTTTCATGAGGCGTTCTTTAAAAAGAAAGTGCGCTACAGAAGCTGTGGCTGCAGTTTCTAAATTTAAAAGAAGGCTTGCAGACGCTGCAGCTGTGGAGCGAAGGCCAGAGAGTAAAAACACCGGTGCTAAAATCCCTCCAAAGATAAATGTGCCTAAGAGTCTTCCAATATCTTTGGGATGGGTTTTTAATTTTTCTAATTCTGTTTTCATTTTGGGTAGAGCAAAGGGGATTAAAATAAAAGCACTGGCTAAGTAGTATAAGGAGGCTAAGGCCATGGGATCTGTGGATGAAATAATGACTTTACTTAAGGGAGTGGATAGCCCAAATAAGAATGCAGAGAAGAGCCCTAAGAAGATGTATTTCACAATTTATAAACTATCTTTGCAGGCAGGTGTTATGTCAAATTGATTTTGATTTTTAGGGTTTAAGGTGGTTTTCAGAGCTGAAAGTATTTGGGGATAGCTTCGTACTTCTTCTGCGCATAAAAAGAAGCGATTGCGTGTGCAATGGCGCATGATGGTTTGCCACTCTTCCTTTAGAAGCAGGATCTTAGAGCAAAGGGTGGCCAAATCATTTTTTTCTATAACAGCATTTAGAGGTTTAACATACTTTTCTTCATTTTTTAGGGTCATGACCATTTGATTTATTTCAGAAAAATAGGCTTTTAAAGTCTCTTGTTGTTTTTGGCCGTAGGGTGTGTGATCACGTTCTTCTTGGGCGCTGATTTTACGTTGCTCAATTTTTTGAATCCATTTTTGAATGTCGCCTTCCTCCTTGCAGGCCATGAAGAAAAAGAGGGAAACAAAGCAGATTAAAATTCTAGTGTTCATCTTTATTTTTCTCCCAGCCGTTTCAAAACAGCCGGCTTTTTGTCATAGTCTCCGTGAAAAATCAAACGAGCCAGCTTATCTTCATGCTCTAAAAATCGGGACTGAACAGATAAAAAAGAAATATCCGCTTCAATATGATTTCTGGAAGCTTGAACAAGTTCATCAATGGCTACCTCTGTTCCGAGTCTTAATCTTTCAAAAAGTTGATCAATGGCCTGTTGTGTTAAGACCACGCGTTTTTGAAGATTATTGTAATTTTCTAGATCAATATTATAATTATGAATCAGGAGTTTTAAGTTCCGTTTAACCGTTTCTTCGATGCCTCTTTTTTGTATTTTTAGAATTTCTTTTTGGGCTTTCACAATGCGAAGAGAGGGCATCGT
>JACPST010000150.1 GCA_016193165.1 Deltaproteobacteria bacterium | reverse complement strand
TCTCATCACCCGCTGATGCTCTGATGGACTTACATACTCTTGACTATCTAAAATAACCTTCACATCTAAATCTGGATTTTCTCTTTTAGCTTCAATTAAAGCATCTGCCAGAGGCTTAAAACGAAAATGACCCGTAGCCACATAAATAGAGGTTTTGGCGGTACGGATGGCTTCTGCTAAACTTGAAGAGGCCGCTCGATTCCCGTTTAATTTAAAACGAGGTTCTTTTTTAAAATTTTGGCTTGTAAAAACAGGCGTGATGAGTTCTGAAGGAGCAAGATCAGAAACATAATCTTCTCTCTCTTTTTGCAAAGAATCCCCCGGAAAATCGTAACTATAATTCCACATCAGTTGAAATTCTTTTTGAAATTCCGTGGTGGTCTGGGAATCATTTTTAATTTCTACCAAGTTTTCATCATAGGTGGTATCGGCGCGATTTGAAAAATTACCACTGCCGCTTAAAAGCACCGTCTCAGAAAAATCTTCATTGCCTTCGAGGCCATCCGGGAAACCATCCATAATGACAAATTTATGATGCATGATTTTTGAAACATATCGAACGTCGATTCCAATCCTTTCTAAAGTAGCGCTCATATCCGCTTTGGAGGTGTCTCCTGGATTTTCAACTTCGGTATTGGCCGCGTTATCAAAGATCATGCGAATGTGAACGCGGGGTCTTTTCTTTTTTAAAGACTCCAAAGCCTTAAAAATTCGATCACTGCTAAAATTATACATGGCAATATCCATAGAACGCTGGGTGTGAGAAATATTTTGAATAACGGCCTCCTCGGCTCCTCCATTCGGGCTAAAATACGTGTGAATCTCTGGAGATGCCGCAAAAATAAGAGAAGAGAAGAGATTAAGAACAAACCCTAAGAAAAGACGCTTAAACATGGGATTTTTTTATAGCGGGAGAAGCATAAAGTCAACGGTTAGTTCTTGACACCTCTCTCTCTTCTTTATAACAATGCTTCATCTTAACGGAGGTGTTTTATGCATTATGGCTTAGGACTTATTTTTATTTTCATATTTTCTGTTTCGCAAACCACATGGAGCCAAACAGAACGAAAACTTTATGTAGGTAAAAACTCTACCGAAGCGATGATGACCTTTGATCATAAAGTCGAGATGGAAAGTCGACACCCCCCAACTTTAGAAGAAGCTCGAAGGCATATTGATCTACAAGTACTCCATTTATTTGGCCCCATGGGATATGCTGAATATAAAGCTGTCCCTAAAGGCAATCACGAAATCACCGATATTAAGATCTCCTCTCAAAAACGAAATACCTATGTTGCCCGCTACCATTATCAAGGAACCATTGTATTAGAAAATGGCCCCAGGCAAAAATATGAGATTCCCCTTCCCAATAATCCTGAAACCATTTATGAAAAAGGATTAGTAAACGGACGAAATCCCTGCACGGATCCCCACTATGATATCGAAAAATATTTTTGGTATTTTTGGAATCCTGAAAACGATGGCTGCCCCCTAAAAGAAGGACGAGATTACAAAAAAGTTACCACTCAAATCCAAAGATTCGAAAACACCCAAAATACCTATCCCGAATATGAACGTTTGGTGGATGACGCTGGCGTTATTCATATCAGCTTACTCATGGGAATGGATAATCCTTATTTAGACAGGAACCCTATGATATCGACGGATAGCAATGCTTCTAATTATCAGGATATTCAAAGCTCTCTCATCCAGCTTGGGTTTAAGCCTTTAGGCGCGTGGGCAGAAGAACAAATCTTTTCTGTCGCCTCCTCTCGTCCCAGTGTCGTCCCCTATGTCGAAGAACTTGAAAAACAAGATAAAAAAGCTAAAATTGTGGTTCGCATGTTTTTTGGCCCTAGCGGAATGGGTGAACTGAGTCATGCTTTTCACTATTTTCTAAAAGATGCTTTAGAGAATTCTTCTGTCATGATTTATGACGGTCATTCGGGGTTGGGAGAATATTTAGATTTGGAAACCATGGAACAAGAAGAAGGCTTTGAAATGAAGCCTCATCCTGACCGATACCAAATTTACTATTTCAACAGCTGCAGCTCCTATCCGTATTACAACACGATGTTTTTTGGACGAAAAGCTTCCGAAGCCGATCCTAATGGCACCCAAAATCTGGATATCTTAACCAATGGGCTATCGACCTTCTTTTATGTTCTCCACGACACAAACTTAGCCTTCATCCGAGCCATCGATGCCTGGGCCAATGGAAAAGCACGCATCAGCTACCAAAAAATAGCTCAAGAAATAGATAGCGGGAATTTATTCGGTGTAAATGGCGACGAAGATAACGAATAGAGCCCTTCTTTTTCTTTTCCTGTTTATTTTTGCAGCATCCACATGGGCTGCCACCCCATGGGAAGTTGCAGTAATATTTTTAGGAAGTGACGAATCCGCGGAATATCAAAAAGATATCGACAAAAATATTTTGGAGCTGGCCAGGATTACTCCTAATTCCTCCTTAAAGCTCAGCATCTTTCGAGAATTTTCAGATTTGGAGGCCACCTATTTTTCTGATCCCACATCAGAAGAACTCCACATCTGGGATCCCCTTTTTTATGAAATAGATTTTCATGGCATTCAAATCCCGGGACAACTTTCTGTTCTTCAAAAAAAAAGCTCTGAAAAAAATATCGTATTAAATGACGAAAAATTATCTTCTTTTTTGAATCGTGCTTTTAAAATTCCAGAAGCTCACCGCATGCTCGTTCTTTATAGCCACGGACTGGCCTTTGACGGCCTTAGAAATATCAAATTGAAAGAGCTTCGATCCCAACTCGAGCGCGCCCTCCCCCAACGCCCGGGAAAATCCCCGGAAAAACCCATCGACATTTTATGGCTCGATGCCTGTTTTATGGCTACCATTGAAGTAGCCTATGAACTTAGAAATCTCAGTTCCTATTTTATGGCTTCGGAAGAAGATGAGTTTTCCTCAGGCATGCCTTTTGATGCCCTGCAAATGCTTAACGACAATGGACAAGACCCCAAAACCGTAGCCCGAAATCTGGCTGAAAGATTTTTGGAATCTTACTCTTTCATTCAAGAAGGAACCCAACGCAAAGCAATCACTTCCACTTCCGCGACACTGAGCCTCATCGAAACAGAAAAATTAGATTCTCTTGTAAAAAATATTTCTAAACTCGTCCAAACCTCTTCTTTATTTCCAAAAGAATTGAAGTTGGCTCTGAAAATTTCTAATCGCCTCCGAAAAACAGCCCGAAAAGATTTAGTCGATCTGGGATCCTTACTTTTGGCTTTCAAAAGAAATCATTTCACGCCTTTAGAAACCCGACCCCTCGTAGAAGAAATGATTACGATTTTAAATCTCACTCAGCCTGAAAAACTTAAAACCAATCCTAGAATTTTTATTCGTCCTGAACAAAACAACAGCCTATTGGTCTATGGATATGAACATTGGACACGCGGATTTGAAAACGATGCTCTTATTTTAAATAAACTTCCCCCGCTTTTAAAACCAGAACGTTTTATTTCCGGCATTGAAAATAAAAAATGGCCTGCGCGTCTGATTCATAAAGCTCTGGCGCTTTCCCCGTTTTCCGCGGGACTCAAAGAATTTAACTTTTGGTTTGCAGATCCCCAAACAGGGAAGTTTCTGGGTTCTCCCCAAAGCTTCACAAGAACTCAAGACACAGTCACCTTTGAGGCTGAGCATCCTCAAAATCCAATTCTTTTTACAGGCTACACCCAAGGAATAGGAAACTCAGCAGAACGATATTCTGGCCTCGCTATTCTAGCCCCCCTGCAAGATGCTGCCAGTCTGGACTATTTAGAGACAGAATTTTCTGAAGTCACAGGTTGGGCAAGTTTCTAAAAAAACAGAGGAGACCAGCCGCATTTCTTGATATGTTAAGAAGGATCTGTCGCTAGCCTTGGGCAGGGCATCTACGACAAAATTTTAGCTGGCCTCCTCTTGTATGATCGTGTGATTTAACTTAAGCTTAGCTAAAAATGATGCGGTATGTCAAGAACATTAATTTTGAAAATCACCTTTAAAAATCCTTGGCCACCAAACTCATGTTTTGACGAGCCGCCCGACGAACATGTTTGAGTTTTATGGGGACGTGAAAATAACGATTCAAAGCGGCTAAAAGCATTTTTTGAGTCGCTTCATTTTGAGCATATCCCACTTCTTCTTTTACGGCACAAAAAGTTTTTAAAAGATGCGCGGCTTGAGTTCGGTCATTCATTCCATGATCTAAAATTTTTTCAACACATTGGGCAAAAAAATGATCTTTATTTTTGACAGCCCAGGAAGAAACGTTTTGCGCTGTATCCACATAAGGAAGATTTCTCCCCTGAAAAAAAGAGAGCTGTAATAACCCTTGCTTCCAAAACTCAGGATATTTCTGACATTGCACACGCACCGCGTTGGCAAACGTAATGGGATGTGTAAAATCAAGCCAGCCCACATTGTCACTCACAGGTTTGTCGTACGCAGCTTCAAAGCGAGAATCAAAATATAAGAAATTTTTTGCATTTGCTTCCAACAGAGACTCATAGCTATTTTGGGAGGAATACTTCGACGTGTCTTTAAATTCAGTAAGCAAATCTTCTCGCGTCATATGACAAAACGCTCTTGTCAAAGAAAGTAAAAGGAAACGCTCCACTTCTTTTCCTAAAAGCTCAATGACCGTTCCTGTTTTAATAACATAAATCAGTGCATGACCAAAATCGTTATAATGCATGAGAGCCGCATGCGTAAAAACTTTTTCTAACTGCTTAAAATGAAATCCTGCTCCCAACGCTCCCTGAAGAAGAGCAATGGCTTTCTTTTCATCTTGGGCCTCAATGGCTGAAATAAATGCTTCCTCAGAAAAAGGTTCTGCCTCTTTAGAGTAAGCAACCAAAGACTGGCCAAAAGCATCATCGGCCATATGATCTACGGCCTCGGTCAAACAAATGATTTGATTTTCGGGATTAGAAATATTTTCAAAATAAAAACGCAGCCAATCGGCACATGCCGCATAAGCATGAGTGGTTCCTTCTTTAAATTTTTCATACGACCACTCTATCGATTTTTTAACAGCTAGCGTAGGATCCATGCCATTAAAATAAAGCCTGGCCAGTTCGCGAGAAGCTCTTCCATATTTTGCTTTGGTGAAGGCTGTTTTAAGTCCTTCTAAAATCGTTTGAGTGAGTTCTTCTTTGAAAGGCTCTGATACCTCCACCCACACAAAGCTTTCTTCTACTTTAATAGGATAGGTACGAACGTTATCCCCTCCAGTCAGACACTTGCCCGTTCGCATGTCAAATTTCCAATTGTGCCAGCTACAGGTTAAAACACATTCCTCCACCGCTCCCTGAACCAGCGGATATCCTTGATGAGGACAGCGATTGTCTATGGCCCAAATATCTGAGCCCATTTTAAAAACAGCAATGTGTTTAGAGCCCTTTTTAAACAGAGCATTTGTTTTTTGTTCTAATTCTTGGAGTGAAACCACTCGTTCCCAGCTCATAGAGTTTATTCATACACCAAACCGTATTTAAAAAAAATTAAATTTTTTAAAAGAGATGCCGATAGGTAAGATATTAAACGTAGTTAACCCTAACCTAAAGGAGAAAAAAACGTATGAAAACACTCAACTATCCAGAGCTCGTTAAAATGATCGAACCAGGAAAAAATCATCCTGTGTTGATCAACACCCTGCCCAATACAGACTTTTTAAAATGTCATATTCCAGGGTCAATTAACATTCCATCTGAGCAAATTCCTCAAAAAGCATCTCAGCTTTTTGGAAAACATGACTGGATTGTGGTCTATTGCGCCAACACACAGTGTGAAGCCAGTCATAAAGCCGCAGAACTCTTAGAAAAAGCTGGCTTTACCAATGTGTATCGCTTTGTTGGCGGCCTAGAAGAATGGACACAGCACAATAAATATACTTGTACTGAAGTACCCAAAACCCAAGCTCAATCCAAAAGAGCAGCGTAATTAAAATTTAAAAGAGGCTGTCATAAAAATGGCAGCCTCTTTTATTGAAGAAAGGAAAACGTTTATGAAATACTCAATCATAATCATAATTTTAGGATTAGTTCTCTTAGGAAACTTTCCACCCGCCTACGCAGTGGAACAAAATGTTGTGACTTGTTCTGACATCGACAGAGTCATTCTCATTGTAGACCACGCTAACTCTCTAGCAGATGTCAATGTCAGAGTAAGACCAGCTAAACTTTTCACTGTACGCTTTAACGGACAAAACTATGAGAATCGTGCTTCGGCAGTAGCCAACGATATCAAAAATTGCCACTCTGCCAATTTTATAAAGAACGAAGGATCAAGTTTTGTCTCTAAAGTCCTAATAACCCTTTTGTCTAGATAAGACAGGAGAAATTTTTAAACTCTCTTATTCGTAGACTTCCGGGGTGGATCGCCAGCTGGACGACACGGAACTTTGGGATTATTTATAAATGTTGGAGTTAACTCTGCATTGATTTTGGCATATTCTGGATCTTTATCCACAGCATCCACAATCGCGTCAATAGGACAAGCTGGAATGCACGCCCCACAATCAATACAGGTCTCAGGATCAATGATCATAAAAACTTGTCCCTGATAGTCTCCAGGATGGATACAATCAACAGGGCAAACTTCGACACAATCTCCGTATCGCTCTCCTAAACACTTTTCTGTAATAACAAATGCCATATTTTTTATTCTTAGTAAATTCCAGTTACAATTTCAACAAAAACTTCGCAAGAAAAATGGTGCGCGGGAGAGGATTTGAACCTCCAAGCCCTTTCGGGCATCAGCCCCTCAAACTGACGTGTCTACCGGGTTTCACCACCCGCGCAAAATCAACCAACTATACTTAAGGCGTTTTTAATTTTCAACCGTTTATGAAGTTATTTTTTTGGCTGTTCAGGCTGTTCTGAAGTTTTGGATTCGGAAGGCAATGGCTGTGTGGCTTTGGTATCCGGTTTAGTTGTTTCCGGAAGCGTTGTTGAAGGAGCAGAAGGAGCTTGCGGAGCTGTAATTCCTTCAACCACACTCTTCTTAACTCCTCGGGCAGATAAAATCGTAAGTCCAATGGACGTCAGCATAAAGATCACAGCAACAGCAGTGGTAAGCTTTGTTAAAAAAGGAGCAGCGCCTCCACTTCCAAACACAGTTTGGCTTCCACCGGCGCCAAATGCAGCCCCCATGTCTGCGCCCTTTCCTGCTTGAAGAAGGACAACTAAGATTAAAAGGACACAAACAAAAATATGTAAAATAATAATCAATGAAACCATAGTTTTTGACCCTATGACATTTGTTCTAAAATTTCAATAAAAGATTTGGCTTCAAGACTCGCTCCTCCCACAAGAGCTCCATCCACATTGGGCTCGGAAGAAATGGCTTTAAAATTTTGAGCCTTCACACTTCCCCCATAAAGAATGGGAAGAGCAGCAGCTGTATCCATATCATACGTATCCCAAACTTTTCGTCGAATAAACCGATGGGCTTCTTCTGCTTGAGTCGGCTCGGCCACTTTTCCTGTTCCAATCGCCCACACAGGCTCATAAGCAATGACAATGTCCTCGAGCTGAGCTTTACTCACGCCCGAGAGCCCCACCTTTACTTGCTTTTCCAAAACTGAAAATGTTTGATTGCTTTCGCGCTCGTC
>JACPST010000116.1 GCA_016193165.1 Deltaproteobacteria bacterium | reverse complement strand
GCTGGTCCACCATTTGATCGATAGATTGAGAAGTGATCTCTTGATGGCACTCGGGACACTGGGCACGTCCAACGCGAGCAAAAAGAAGTCGCAGGTAGTCATAAATTTCTGTAACGGTACCAACGGTAGAGCGAGGATTTTTAGAAGCCGTTCGTTGTTCAATCGCAATGGCCGGAGAAAGACCATCAATCGATTCGACGTCGGGCTTAGTCATCAGCTCTAAAAACTGCCGCGCATAGGTTGAAAGCGATTCCACATAGCGCCTTTGACCCTCGGCATACAGCGTGTCAAAAGCTAAAGAGGACTTTCCAGAGCCGCTGATCCCGGTGATCACGACAAGTTTTTCTCTCGGAATTTGAAGATCAATATTCTTGAGGTTGTGTTCTTTGGCCCCAACAATAGAAATAAAATTTCCGGTCATAATTCTTTGAGTTTATTTTCGATCAACGCTCTAATTTCTTGAAGGCGAGGTTCAGAGGAAGCTTCAAATCGTAAAACCAAAACAGGCTGAGTATTTGAAGCACGGACAAGGCCCCACCCATCTGGAAATTCAACTCGGACTCCATCAATGTCAATCGTGTTATAGTGAGATTTGAAGTAATGTTTAGCTTTCTCTACGACATCAAATTTTTTTTCATCAGGACAGGGGACGCGTATTTCTGGAGTAGAAAAAGTTTGAGGAATGTCCGACAATAGATCAGAGAGAGATTGGTGAGAATCAGAGACAATTTCAAGAAGGCGGCACGCAGCGTAAATGGCATCATCAAAGCCATAGTATCGGTCTGCAAAAAACATATGCCCGCTCATTTCTCCAGCCAACAAAGCTTTTTCCTCTTGGATTTTAGATTTAATGAGGGAGTGTCCGGTTTTCCAAAGAATGGGCCGGCCTCCTCTTTTTTTGATATCTGAAAAGAGTTGGCTTGAGCACTTTACTTCCGCGATAACAGCGGCTCCGGGGTGATTTTTGAGAATATCTCTGGCATAAAGAACGAGAAGCTTATCTCCCCAAATGATGGTTCCTCTGGAATCTACAACCCCAATGCGATCCGCATCCCCGTCAAAGGCGATTCCTAAATCAGCTCCTTCTTCTTGGACTTTTGAAATAAGGTGTTTTAAGTTTTCTGGAACCGTGGGATCTGGAAAATGGTTTGGAAAACGGCCATCCATTTCACAAAAAAGCTCGCTTACCGCACATCCTAAGGCTCGAAATAAAGAAGGGGCCAATGGGCCTGCCACTCCATTTCCAGCATCGACCACGAGCTTTAGAGGGCGTGAAAGTTTGATGTGTTGCAAAATATACTTTTGATATATCTCCTGAATATTAAACAGAGAAATATTTCCGGGCCGAGAAGCTTGGTGAAATCTCTTTTTTTGGATTCTGTTTTTAAGATCTTGGATATGGGAACCATAAAGGGTCTTTTTATGAAGACAAAGCTTAAAGCCATTATAGTCTGCGGGGTTATGACTTCCTGTGACTTCAATGCCATTCATAAATTCTTGATCAAAAGTAGAAAAATAGATCAGGGGGGTTGGGCAAATCCCCAAATTAATAACATGAGTGCCTGTACTAAGAAGGCCACGGATCAGTGCGCGGGTATATTTTTCAGAAGTGAGACGACAATCTCGCCCTATGGCAATATGGGATTCGTGATTTTCGTGGAGCAAAGTTCCAAATGCCTTTCCAAGGTCTTCCGCGAAAGATTTGGAAAAGTCGATCTCCGCGAGTCCTCGAATGTCATATTCTCTAAAAATGGTTGGGTTTATGGTATCCACGGCAAGCTCCTTTTATACTTTGCCAATTTAGCGGCCCATTCTATAGCCGCAATCATACTTAAAGGATTGGCTTTATTCTTTCCAGCAATATCATATCCTACTCCATGGTCAACAGACGTTCTAATGATCGGAAGTCCCAATGTGACGTTGGTTGAAGAGTGAAAATTTCTTGCTTTGAATGGAGCAAGCCCCTGATCGTGGTAGAGGGCAATGGTCGCATCAAAAAAACGCCAGCGCGCGCTAAAAAAACTATCCGCGGCAAAAGGTCCCTCAAGGCAAATTCCTTGATGGCTGGCCCATGAAAGGATAGGTGCCAGAATTTCTTTTTCTTCTTTTCCTAAAAGTCCGCCCTCTCCCGCATGGGGATTGAGTCCCAAGAGGGCAAGCTTAGGGTTTGAGATTCTAAAAAGGCTGCGAAGTCCATGATGGACATTTAAAATAGTTTTTTGGAGAAGCTCTTTTGAGAGAGTTCCAGAAACTTTTTTTAAAGGAAGATGAGTTGTCGCCAAAGCAAGTTTTTCTTTTGGAGACACAAAAAACATAGTGGAGTGAAAAGGGCGCTTAAAGTGCTTCTCACAGGCTTTTTTAAAAAACTCTGTATGTCCTAGAAAGATGACGTGTTTTTCTTTAGAAATTTTGTGTTTGTCTACAGGCGCCGTGACAATGGCGTCAATTTTTTTTTCTAAACTGAGCTGGAAAGCAAGTTTTAGAGCTTCATAAGAAGAGACACGGGAAGATCGAGGGGGTATTATGGTTATCTTTTTCTGGAGGGATTTGAAATATTTTGGTTCTCCAATGATGAGAGGAGTACAAAGATGTAAAAGCGAAGATTTTTGAAGAACCTTAGCAATAATTTCTGGTCCAATGCCCGTGGGTTCACCTTGCGTAATTCCAATGACAGGCTTCACGGATGGGGGGCGGAGGGGAGAAGGATTTTAATATAAGCTTCTTCTTTTTTAGCTTTTAGCCACTGATTGAATACTCTTTGGAATTCTTTTTCGTAGAGCGTCTTTTGAATTTCATCTTTGGCTTCTTCAAAACTTTTCCCTCCCACAGAAGAAACTTCCAGCGTTTCAATGAGATGAATTCCCACGGGAGTCTCAAAAGGAGCGCTTAAAGTTTTTTGAGGGAGGGCCTGAAGGACTTTTTTAAAGGGAGCGCTTAAATCAGCTTCTTCCAAGAATCCCAAATCCCCCTTAGATTCCTTTGCGGCTTCATCGCTCGAATAGGTATTTAAAAGTTCTTCAAAGGAGATGCCCTTTTTATATCCTGAATAAGCTTGCCGGGCTATTTTTAGCTTTTCTGTCTTTTCAGAAGATATTTCGACAGGGAAAAAAAGCTGTCTTAAGTGATACCTTTTCTTTGAGGACCTATTCTTTACGGAATTATAGTAATAAGCTCGAACATCTTCTTTTTTAATCACGATGGAAGATTTAATCTCTTTTTCTAAAAGCTTTTGTTGTTCAATCCCATGCTTAATATTTTTTCGATATTGCTTATAACTTAAGCCCCGTTGCTTTAAAAACCCGATGAGTTGAGCCTGAGTAAGGCCTTGCGTTTTTAGGATAGAATTAATTTGAACCGTGACCTCTTCAGGACCTGCGGAGAGATCTAGTTTTTTAATCAGCTGTTGGGTGAGCTTTTCTTCAATGATATCATTTAAATTTTTCTGAGATTCCCGAAGTTCGGATTGTGTAATAATTTCATCATTGACGATAGCCACAAGGCGATCAATGACCTTACTGCTTGGGGCAGTTAAAAAAGAAAAGAAAAAAATAAATAAAAACAAAAGCTTATGAATAAACATGGCGCTTTTGTACCAAGTGGCCCCTTTTTTGTCAAAACAATCCTATAGAAAAATGAAACCTTCCAATAGGTTCACCCGCTTCTTTGTTTCTTGCAAGGATAAAACCAAAATCAAGGTTCATGGGACCAATGGGCGTGGCGTACCGTAACCCCGGGCCGACAGAATGTCTAAAGCGACTGTGAGAGGCAGGGTTATCAAAAAAAACATTTCCTCCATCAAGAAAGAGCGCAACCCCAAAATCTGAAAAAATATGAAATTGAAGTTCTGATTTATAATTCAGCAGAAAAGTTTCAAAAATTTGTCTATTCTTGGTGTCAGATCCAATGTCATCTTCTTTAAAGCCTCGAATAGTGGCGCGTCCCCCTAAATAAAATCTTTGGTCAACGGGAATGGGATGAATTGATGAAAAAGAATGAGCATATCCTCCTCTGCCTGAGAGCGCGAAAGTGATCCATGACCAAGGTGTAAAGTACCAACTTGTGGTTAAAAGATTTCGAGCCAGATTTGCTTCTTCAGCGCTTCCAATTTTAGGCAGGAAGAAAAAACTTGAAAAACTATGAGAAGATCCTTTTGCGGGATTAAAAGGATTATCTCTAAAATCAAAAAGAACTGAAGATCCCAGAGAAGCAATGCCTTTTTTTTGAATATCCCGGGAATCTAAGGCGCGAAAAATGTCTCGGTGTTCGAAACTATATTGAAGTGTAAGGCGTAAAAAATCCCAAAGCCCCTTGTCTAGACTAAACTTCCCTTCCCAAGAACGCGCATCGAAAGGAAGGGTTGCTTCTTTTTTATGGATGAGATTAAAGCGAGCAATAAAAGGGATAGAAGCCAAGTAGGGTTCAGAAAATCCTAAATCTATCTTTCTTTCTAAAAATTTATAGTTTTGAAGTTTGCGATTTACTTCGCCGCGAGCAGAAATGACGCGGTTCCATCCCCCGATGTTTCGGTAAGCCACGCCAGAGTATCCATGAATGCCATCATCTGTTTTAAACCCGCTTCCAACTTCTATCATGCCCGGCCTTCTTTCAGTGATTTCAATGAGCATATCATTTTCTCCAGATTGAAACTCTCCGGAAAGGGGCTGAATGCGAAGGCCGCTAAAAAGTCCCAAGTGAAGAATTTGGCTTTCTGTTCTTTGGATTTCTTTTGGATTCCAAAGATCGGACTTGTGAAAAGTAAGCTCACGCTCTAAAACTCTGTGACGAGTACGGATAGTGCCGCGAAAAATAATGTTTCCTATTTTAACTTGAGGACCTTCAGATATTTGTATGTGGAGATAGGCCGCTTTGCGGTCTGCGGAATAGGCGATGAGTTTTTCGGGGACAGTGTTTTCAAGTTTTATTTTTAAAAATCCATGGGATTGATAAAACTCAATAATTCTATTTAAGGTAGTATCGATCTCCGCGGGATTTAAAGGTGTGTCTAAAGAAAGTTGAATTTCTTTTAAAAGGCGTTCCCTGCTAAAAGACCGATTTCCCTGAAACCGGACATCCTTAATAAGCGTTTGCGGGCCTTCTTCAATTAAAATCTCAGGCGCAACACTTTTTCTGTCCGCATCCCAGTTTAAATTTAAGATAGAAACATTCGCAAATAAAAACCCCTCGCTTCTTAAATGATCCTTGAGGGACCGGGAAAGGGATTCCATGTTTTGGGGGACATACGCTCTTTTAGGAAGAAGAGTTCGAAGAAGATTTTGATAGTAGGCTTCGTCCAAATGCTGGGCGCGAATTAAAAACCGTTGAATTTCAACGCGATGGGATTCTTGGACCATAAAAGTGATGATCTTCTCATTCCTTTTTTCATCCAAAGAGACACGCTGACTAAGCTGAACATGATAAAATCCTTCTTGGCGATAAGAAGAAAGAATATGGCTTGCGATATCTTCTAAAGAGACCGCGCCTGCCCCCTCTTTTGAGAGCGGAGATAAAAGATCAGAAGAACTAAACGCGGCAACCCCTTCAAACTCAAAACGATGTTGAGACCCCGGGGCAAGCCGAACGAAAACATGAACTCTGCTTTTGTCCGGATTAAAAATAACCTTTTCTGGAAAAATTCGAGCCTCTAAATAGAGTTTTTTAAATAAATAATTTTTTAAAGATAGCAAATCTTGCTTGAGTGTTTTGGGAAAAAAAATGGTCCCTTCTTGCAGGGACAAGAGAGGCCGAAGGTGTTTAGATTTGGGGCGGCCCACGGAATTAAAAGTGATTTTTTCAATGAGGGCGGGAATCCCCTCTTTAATTTCGAAAACAACTTGAACCAAATGGGGCTTTTGAAAAGCTGAAAATTTTATTTGAACATCAGTTTGAAAATATCCCCCTTCTTCATATAAAGAAAGGAGCGCTTTTTTATCATCCACCAGCGTTTGTTCAGAAAAAAATCCCCCTTCTTTAGAGGCCAAAGACTTTAAAAGCACTACATCTGAAAAAAGATTGGCGCCTTTAAATTCGATGGAATCAATTTTTCGAGAAAGTTCAAAAACAAAAGAAATATCTATCTGGTTTCCTTCTTTGGGGGTGACGTGGACAGAGATATTATGAAACCGCCCGGAGAGATAAAGGCGTCTAAGAGCGGCATCTATCTTTTTTGAAGAAAAACCTTGCCCTCGAAAAGAAGAAAGCTCTTGTTTTAACTCAGAAGGATCTAAGTCTGAAGGGACGACAATCCCCACCTTTTGAATTTTTCTACCTTCAAAATTTTCACTGAAAAGGTTCATAGGATAAAAACCGGCGGATAAAAAAATCAAAGATAGAAATAGGCGCTTTGTTTGTTTCATCGAAATTCAAATTGAGCTTTTACATCTAATCCTAAACTAGAATTATTTTGAAGCTTTTCTTCACTTACGTCTTCCCAAAATCCCAAGATGGAAAGATGACGATTGAGATTTAGCTTTAGGTTAAATTCCTTATCTGTAAAAATGGATGTGCGATCCAAGGTGGAGGTAAAGGTCGTATCAGCTCTTTTGCCAATGTTTTTTCCTAAGAAAAGACGTGGAACTGTGGCGTGTTTTGTATCGGAATAAGAAGGAGAAAGGCTGACACGAACGCCCAAAGATTTTTTTGCGGCAGACTGGACTTGCTCTTCAACCCCTCCCAAGAGGAGCGATCCCAGCTCCGCGGAGGAAAGCGCCTGCCCCCCTTCTTTTTCAATCTCGGTTCGAGTAGATCCCACCGTAAGAAGGGAGATGACATCGGCCTCAGGTAAGGCGGGAGCTGAGGAAAGTAAAACTTTATATTTGGACCCGCTTCCCTCCAGGGCTAAAAAGACCCGATATTCTTTAATTGTAGTTTCCGCCTTGACCAAAAAACGAGGATCAATGCTGCTGGGGTGATCAAATTTTACGTTCCCCATGGTGAGCTCTAATTCGTTTCCTTTGAAAAAGATATGACCAGAGGCCACAGCGATACTCCCCGTCAAATTGGGGGCCATATCTGTCCCAATGAGACGCACCTGGCCGCGCGCTTCCAGCTGTGCCAAGTTATTTTTAACCAAAACGTTTTTAGGAGCGGAGATATCGATATCAAAGCGAAGCAAGGGGGTTTCAAGATAAGCGGTTTTCGGCAAATAGACTTCTTTTTTGGAAGAGAAAAGAAAAGTATTTTCTTTATACAAAAGCTCATGAATAAAAATTCTTCCACTCAAAAGATAGGGCCTGGCGTTTCCTTTTAAAGTGAGTTCTCCAGAAATTAGATTTTTAAGTTCTGGCGGATAGGGGAAGTGAGTTTGAGAGAGCTCGGCATGTAAATTGAATTGAGGAGCGAGTTTTTCTCCTAAAAAAACCTCTCCTCGAACACCTAGCGTTCCATCTCCAATGTGTCCTGAAATCTTATCGATTGAGATCTTATTTTGGCTAAAACCAATGTTTGAAGAAAGGTCTTCGATGGGGAAAGGAAGCCCTTTTGTTTTTAACAAGGCTTCCTCGAGAAGAAAATTTCCGAAAATTTTTGGATTGGAAACTGTTCCTTCGAGTTTCGCGGATATTTTGGATCTTCCTCTGCTTTTTTCCACAAAAGGCACAAAAAGCTGAAAAATCTGAAAATTAAAAGGCCCTTCTAAGAAAAAGGAAAGTGTCCCCTGTTGGTTTTTTTGACCTTGAAGCGCGAGATTTGTGTTTGTGCCGGAAAGAATGAAGGGGTGGAGCCGAAGAGCGTCTCCTTGAGATTCAAGCCAAAGAGGCTGAGAATTGAAATAGTGAAAATCATGTCCTTGAAATTCAAGGCGATCTAATTTTAAGGAAGCAGAAGAGATTTTAGAGGGAGAAAGCTGCCCCTGCATTTCAAAAAAACCCACAACGGAAGTTTTTAAATCCAAGAACTTTTTTTGAAGAAAAGAAAGGGAGGGCGCTATATCGGCTTGTAAAAATTGAGCATGAATTGTGTAGGCATAAGGAGCCTCAAGCTTTAAAGAGCCTTTTTGGATGATTTGATTATCTAAAAAAGAAGACCGAACTTCTATAAGATGGTTTTTGAACGTGCCATGGATCCAAGAAGCGCGTTCCATTTTAATTGAAAATTGTCCAGAGGGATTGGAAAGAGCGCCTTCGAGCTGGCCGTTGAGCTGAAGGGGGCCTTCCAGTAAGAAGGGGAACGTATCAAATTCAGAAAAATTAAGCCCTTGGGACAAGAAAGAAAAATGAACATGTTTATCCTTGTCGCTGAATCCTTTTCCTTCTAAAAAGCCGTTTTTCTTTTGGAAGAGAATCTTAGGAAAATGAACACTTCCATCTTCAGAGAGAGTGAAAGGAAGGGACAAAAGCTGGAAGCCTTCACCTCCAATAACAAACTGTTTTATTTCTAAGCTTCCAGAACCTTTCTGGTTTTGAAACAGGGCGGCTAACTTTCCTTGAGAAGGTCTATGAGGGTGTTTAAAGGAAATCTGTGTTGAGAGCGTGGAGGAGTTTAAAGCGAAATGCCCCTGAAGATCTCCCAGGTAAAGGGTTTCAAAAAAAACATTTTTAAGCAGAAGAGAGGTCTTCATGTGGGCCCCCTTGTTCATAAAAGAACATTCTGCTTGAACACTGCCTTGGCCTTGAAATTTATAATTTTGAGTAAAAAACTTAGATAAGTCCACTTGTTCTGAAGATAAAAGAATGGAAGACGGAGTGGTTGTAAGGAGAAAAGGAACTTGATTGATCAGAATTTTAGCAGAGATTAGTTTTTTATCCTTCGTAAAAAAGAGAGTTCCTTCAGCGCGGAATTCTAAGAAATCTCTAAGTTTCGGAAGCGTTAAGATCAAGTTAGAAAAATAAAGCTCATTGTGGCCAAAGGAGAAGGTGGTAGAAACCGCAGGCAGAGAAAAACTTGAGGCCTTGGTGTGAAAAGTCCCTCCCCGACTTTGGACTTCTATCCAATACTTTTTAAGTTTATGAGGGATGATTTTTAAAGAGACGGTAGGATTTTGAATCTCATAATCATGGTGAAAAAGTGAAAGAGCGGCCTCTTGGACCTGGATCTCATTAAACTCAAAGCTAAGAATGGGAATCCACGGGATTCGTCTTTTTTGTTTTTGTGAAGACGCCATGTCAATACGTAAGGTGGGTTTTTCGATCAGGGCTTTATTTAAAGCCAGGTGGCCTGCAAAAAGCCGCAACACCTGAACAGAAGCTCGAAGCCGGGGAATGTGGATAAATGTTTTGGACGCCCCCTCCATTTTAATATTTTCAATGGTGAGAGACGCTTTCCAAAGAGAGAGATTGATCTTTTCAATCGAGACTTTTAAATCCAGATATTCAGAGGCAATGGTTTCCAGATACGGCCTTAAGAGATAATTTAAAAGATTTCCCTTGGTGAGATAAAAAGAGACAGCAAACACAAGGATCAAAAGAGGGATGAGCCATCCTAAGTATTTTTTCATTTTTATTTAAAATGTGTTTTTACTGCGAATTCTTTTAATTTTATCCGAAATATCTCGATAAAACTTTTCTTCTTTTTCAATTTGCCTAAGGCAAAAAAGCGCCTTTCCGTCATTTCCACTGAGTTCATACGCCTGGCTTAAACTATATAATAGCTCTAGTCGTAGTTCTTTGGGAAGGCTTAAGTTTTTCTGAAGCGTTTTTTCCAGCAGAGAAATACACTCAAAATAAAGATGGCTCTCTAAATAGCACAATGCCAGAACATGTGCGCATGTGAGATCCAAAGAAGTATCCTTGGTGATCGCCAAGGCCTTCTTTAAATAGTCAATGGCTTCTTTAAATAAGCCCATTTCCTTGTAACCAATGGAAAGTTCAAGCAAGGATTCCGCAGAAAGTTCCTCTAGGGGAGTTTCAAGGCGAAAGGGGGCGTTCTGAGGCAGTGTCTCAATTTTAATCCCCAAATCTTTTTCTAAAGCCCGAATCACCTCGTCAGAGGAAGAAGGACTTGTTTTGGAACTTTCTAAAGTTGCGGGACTTTCACCTTTTTGAGGTTTCATTTGAGATGTCATTTGGGTTTTTAGGGGGGGCGGCTTGACAGGAACATGAGACAGGGCTTCTTGGGCTAAGTATTTTTGATTTAGATTTTCGTAAATGCTGGCAATAGCGTTATATATGTGAAGTTCAGGAGAAAGTAAAAGAGCTTTTTGATACGCGGC
>JACPST010000115.1 GCA_016193165.1 Deltaproteobacteria bacterium | reverse complement strand
TCTCCCTCTGTCACAGTCCCAGAATTAAAATAGGGCAAAAGTTTTTGATAGCTTTCTCTAAGCTTTGCTTCCGCGGCTCGAATCTCCGGAAAATCAATCCGAATTTGCCTTTCTTGCGCTTCGGCTGTGCCAATAAGAGAAGGAATCCAAAAGGACGAACCTTCTTTTCCTTTTTTATCTTCTTTGGATTCTCCCTTTTTCACCCTCTCAACAAATTTATCCGCGGCCTCTTGAACCGCTGCTTCTGGAAAATACACATTCACGGTAACACACGCTAAAACAACAAAGGTAAATAAAAGCATCAGATAAAAACGAGATTTTTTATGCATAGGTCCTCCTAGTTTAAGTAGATAATTTAGCACAAAGTGAAGCTCATTTGACAACAGTTTTTTTCCAATCGATGTTTTTAAGCCGGTCCCAAAGCTCGGGAAGTGGAATTTTAGACTGAAGGTCATTTTTATACACAATATCAACTGTTGGGGGCCAAAAGCTTCCTTTGATGAGATAATAGGTGTCTCCGCTAAAGTATTTGGGGGCAATCTGAAGAACATCACCCTCAAGTTCCGCTTTGAAACCAAATTTTGAATATCCAAACTGCTTAACAAACTTATACATCACCTGATCGTTGATAAATGAAGACTCATCTCCTCCTAGTTTTGAAATATTTTTAATGGCGTCCACACTAATGATTTGTTTTGTCCCTTCCTGAGGCACACTTTCAGCGCTCATTTTAAAAGAAATCGGCCTATTTTCAACCATAGCAAAATTTTCAATCTTAGCCTCTAAGCCCCCATCAATAATTCCAAATCCAAAGGTTTGAGTAAGCTCTCCCAGCCGAACCCCTTCTACGGCAATGCTCCTCACTTTCACCGTAGGTACAAATAAAGGATCTAAAATTTCAATATCTTGAAGTGTCACTTTTCCATTCCAAGCTAAAAGTTCAATCGAACCCGAAAATTTTAAGGCGGCGGCATCAAAGGTCATAGAATCAATATTGAAATAAAGTTTTCCAGGCCAGGAAGGCATGCCCAAAAACTGACTTAATTTTTCATACGCAATATCTTGAGCTTTCAGAGACAAAGTTAAAGAACGCTGATCGGCTGGAAAAGCCTGAAAAGCAGCCTGGCGAAGTTTGAATTTCCCTTCCCACAAAGAAGGTCTTTCTAGCGCTTCCAGGACAAGCGCGTTATTATGATTTAAAAATTTAATCTTTGTTTTTCCAATCCCAACCCCATTTTTATTAAGCGCGTCAAATGAAAGCGTTCCATATCTTTTAGCCGAAGCAGGCTCACGCAAAATATTTTTTGAAAAATGAAATGGAAACCGGATATTTAAATTTTTAAGATCTGTTTTTTTAGCTCTGGAGACTACCGCGCCCTCTTTAACCGAAATCTCTCCTTCTACATCAAGCTCTTCCAGCCCCCCTTGAAGCCGAACTTTTCCCTGCCCTTTCCCTCGAATAGTGAGTTCTTTTAAAATCGGATAGGTTTCTCCAAGAATATCTAAAAGAGACGTTCGCAGAGACGAAAGATCAGAAATCTCAGAATGAGCATCAAAAGCCGCAAACACTTTTGGATTCTGTTTCACGCGCCCCTTGAATGATAAAAGAGTTTTATTTCGCATGGAAACGACGGCCTCTTTTACTTCAATTTCTTGAAAAGACAATGGAGCCCTCAGCCGAGAATAAATTTGAAATGTTTGATTTTTAAAATTTCCATAAAATGTATTCCAAACCACTTCCCCTCCGCCTATCTCTCCTTTAAAATCCAGCTCGATGCCCTCTTTTTGAGGCCAATAGAGTATAACCACAAAAGGAAGTTTAAAATTGTCGACCATGTAGACTTGATCTTCACTTTTCCACTGCACGACTGTACGGCCTTGAACCGTAAGCGATCTAAAAGGCTTCCAAGACATCTTTTCAATGTAGATTTGGAAGGGAGCTTTTTTGTTGATATGTTTTTCAATAAAACGATAAAAAGAGGGCTCTTGAAGCACTTGGGGAATGACCACAAAGACCAACAAAACTCCCCCAATCAGCCCCGCCCCCACTCCCAAAGTCAAAAACTTCAACACTTTCAAATAAACGATATATTTCTCCACACTTCCTTTTCGGAAGATTTTCTCTAAACATTGATTGATTTTTTTGGCCGCCCCCGGTATTCAAAGTGCTGAAATGAGACAAAAAAAAATAATTCTGATCGCAAGCGTTTTGATTACCATCTTCTTTCTTTCGCAGTGGCCCACAACCAACCGCCAAGGAGTGAATTGGGAAGTCAGAGAAATTAAAATTCCTCTCTATTTTAAAGCTCTTCAATTCTTTTCCAGACATTATGAAATGAAACATTACACCCATCAAATTCTTCAAAATGAACAAGACGATCTAGAAAAAATTAAAAAACTCCATACTTGGATAGATTTATATATCCATACCACACCAAAAGGGTTTGATATTATCGATGATCATCCTCTTCATATCTTAATTCGAAGATATGGGACTGGGGATCAGATGGCAGATCTTTTTTCTCTCTTATGCACGTATGCAGGACTAAAAGCATTTTACAAAGATTTTAAAGTCGATCAGGGAGCTTGTAATTTAGCATTTGTACAATATCAAGAAACTTGGTACGCATTTGATTTTTTTCATGGCATAGAGTTTATGAACGATCAAATGTGGGCCACGCTTCAAGATATCCAAAACAATCATTTTATTTTAAAAAACTCTCATAAAAATAAAACTACCCTCTCTCAAGATGATTACTATGCCCTCTTAAAAAACTTTAATCCTAATCACTCATTTAGTACCCGAAATCTCCAACAAATGCCATGGCCGCGCCTAAAACTTTTTTTAGGCCT
>JACPST010000017.1 GCA_016193165.1 Deltaproteobacteria bacterium | reverse complement strand
TCATGTAGGCGCCAATATCATTCCATGGATTTCCAAATTCAGGATCCATGTCAATCGCTTTTTGGCATTCCCCGATGGCTTCATCATACCATCCGAGGAAAGAATAGGCCCACGCTAAGAATGTATGAGCTTCTGGGGTGGGCACTTCATCGAGGGATTTTTTGTAAAAATCAATGGCTTTGTGAATATCGCCCCGGAGCTGATGCTCGAAGCCAAGACGGAAATTCTGATCCTCCTTCAGCTTCTTTTCCACGTCCGCCATTACTTAATTAAAAGTATAGCAAAATTCACGCGTTGAATCAAGAGAATGGCATGTGGTAATAGTTAAATATGGACATTCATCATTTTACCGTAGGACCGTTTTTAGAGCACACCTACATTCTTTCAGATCCCAAAACCAAAGAAGCGCTTGTGATTGATCCCGGCGGAGAAAACGAAAAAGTCTTAAGCTATCTCAAAGAAAAAGATCTTCATTTGGTGGGCATTTTTTCGACCCATGGCCATATCGATCACATTGCTGGGGCCCATGAGCTGCGTGAGGTGACCAAAACCTCTTATCGTTTGAATGAAAGAGATCATTATTGGTTAGATAACTTGTCCCAAATTAGTGCTTATTTTGGGATGCCTGAAGTTTTAAAGCCCACGGTAGATTCATCGGTTGAAGAAGGAGAGGAAATTCTCCTTGGAAAAACAAAAATTAAAGTTGTTGCAACGCCGGGACATACTCCGGGGGGCGTTTGTTTTTTAACAGAAGGAAATATTTTTGTTGGAGACACGCTTTTTGATGGCTCCATTGGCAGAACCGATCTTCCCGGCGGGGACACTCAGGAACTCATTCGCTCCATTAAAACCAAACTTCTTACTTTAGATGACAAGCTCATGGTCCACTGTGGTCATGGGCCCGCAACCACCATCCGGAAAGAACGCAGGACTAATCCTTTTCTTGTGTCTGTATCGTCGTGAGAAGTTCTTGGGCTTCGGAATTTGAAGGATTTCGGGCGAGGATGTCCTTTGCAATTTTTTTAGCCTCGTCTCTTTTTCCTTGCCAGTGATACATACGAGCCAAAATCATCCATGCTTCAGAATTTTGGGGTTCTTCTTTTAAGATATCTTGAATGAGACTTTCGGATTTATCGTATTGTTGATCCCACGAAAGTGTTCGTGCCAAAGCAAGCCTGGCATCTGTGTTTTTAGGTTGAAGGCTTAAAATTCTTTCGTAGGTTGCAATAGAATCTTTAAAATTTTTCTTTTCGGCATAGTTTTTAGCTGCCGAAAAAAGGTAGACGACATCGTGGCTATTTTTTTTCGTAAAAGTATAAAAGAAGACAACACTTCCTAAAATAAGAAACGTCAGGATTAAAATTGTAAGTCGGTTTATGAACATCATAACCAGTATAAAAATAGCATATCTGACATAAGGAGGTAAATGCAATTTTTTTTAAATGCAATTTTTTGGTTGGCAGCAGCTTTCTTTTAAGTCATATTACTCTTTGTTTATGAATGTTTCTTTTGTCAAAAAACCAGAATGGATTCGCGTCAAACTTCCGTCAGGCCCCACGTATTTAGAGCTTAAAAATTTGGTTCATGGTTTAAAGCTTAATACCGTTTGTCAGGAAGCGCTGTGTCCTAATATTGAAGAATGTTGGGGTGGAGGGACGGCAACTTTTATGCTCATGGGGGATATCTGTACACGAGGCTGTCGTTTCTGCCATGTGAAAACCGGAAATCCCAAAGGAGTGCTGGATCCTGATGAGCCCCAAAAGGTTGCCGATGCTGTATCTCAAATGAGTTTAACCTATGTGGTCTTGACCTCTGTGGATCGAGATGATTTGTCCGATGGAGGAGCGTCTCATTTTTCTGCCACCGTGCGAGCTATTAAAAATAAAAGAAGCGCGCTTGAGAATTCTAAAATTATTGTGGAATCTTTAATTCCTGATTTTAACGCGGATCCCAAGGCTTTAGATATTATGCTTTCTTCCGGGTGCGAAGTGATCGCGCAAAATTTGGAAACGGTTCGAAGGCTCACTCGAAAAGTGCGTGATTTTAAATGCGGGTATGAAAAAACTCTTCGAGTATTAGAGTATCTGAAGAAAAATAAACCGCGTCTTGTTACAAAAACTTCTTTGATGCTGGGTTTGTCCGAAACGGATGAGGAAATTTTTGAAGCGATGGATGATTTAAGATCGATTGGAGTTGACATCTTAACCTTAGGTCAATATCTTCAACCCTCGAAAAAGCATGTGAAAGTAGAAAACTATATTCATCCAACACGATTTGATCACTTGGCCAATATTGGGCGTCAAAAAGGATTTTCTTTTGTGGCGGCTGGGCCGCTCGTTCGAAGCTCCTATCGGGCAGGAGAATATTTTATTGAACATTTAATACGCCAAAAAGGAAAAATGTGAAATGGCCATTGAAATGGTCCAAATTTTAAAACCAGATGGAAGTTTGGTGTCTCCCAAATTAGAGCCTAAAATTTCTGAGGCTAATTTAAAGAAAATGTATCGTACGATGATGTTAACGCGCTTTTTAGATGAGCGAGGGCTTGCATTGCAGCGTCAAGGCCGCATTGGTTTTTATGTGACCAGCACCGGCCAAGAAGCGATTGTCGGAAGTGCCTTGCCTCTGGAACCTCAAGATTGGATTTTCCCAGCGTATCGCGAACATGCGGTGGGACTTTTCCGTGGATTTCCTCTTAAAATTTTTATCGCTCAGCTTTTTGGAAATAGTGAAGATTTGAACAAGGGCCGCCAAATGCCCAATCATTTTGCCTATGCTCCGATTCATTATGTTTCGATTTCAAGTCCCATTGCGACACAAGTGGCGCAAGCGGCAGGGGCCGCGATGGCCGCGAAAATTAGAAAGGATAAAGCAGTTTGCATGACTTATTTTGGAGATGGTGGAACTTCCGAGGGAGATTTTCACGCGGGGATGAATTTTGCCGGAGTTTTTAAGGCGCCCTGTATTTTCTTTTGTTCCAATAACCAATATGCCATTTCTGTGCCGGTAGAAAAACAAACCGCCCAGCCTATGATTGCCCAAAAGGCAAAAGCCTATGGCTTTCCAGGAATTCGTGTCGATGGAAATGATGTGTTAGCGGTGGTTCAAGTGGTGAAAGAAGCTGTGATGCGGGCCAGGGAAGGCCATGGGCCAACGCTGGTTGAAGCTTTTACGTTTCGAATGGGGGCGCATAGTTCTTCAGACGATCCCACTCGGTATTGTCCCAAATTATTGTCCCAAATCAAAATTAGAAGAGTGGAGTCAAAAAGATCCCATTAAACGATTTAAATCCTATTTAATTTCTAAAAAATTGTGGTCAGAAGCGGAAGACACAAAATTAGCTGAGCAGATTAAACAAGAAATTTCTGATACGGTGACAGAAGTGATGAAAGGAAAGCCTCCCACATTGTCTTCCATGTTTGAAGAGGTTTATCAAGAAATGCCGCTCAATTTACAGTGGCAAAAAGAAGAGCTTCTCGAAGAAGCCCGTGTCAAAGGGAAGTTTTCAGATTCCTCAGAGGCATTTCCCTTATAGGATATTTACCCATGGCTCAACTTACTTTATTGCAAGCAATTAATGACGCCTTAAAAAATGAGATGAAAAAAGATGATCGTGTCGTTATTTTTGGCGAAGATGTGGGATATGTGGGCGGAGTTTTTCGGGCGACAGAAGGATTACAAAAAGAATTTGGGGAGTCCCGGTGTTTTGATACGCCCCTTTGTGAATCTGGAATCATCGGGGCGGCTATTGGGATGTCGCTTTATGGATTAAAGCCTGTCGCAGAAATTCAGTTTTTAGATTTTATTTATCCCGCCTTTGATCAAATTATTTCAGAAGCCGCTAAAATGCGCTATCGCTCCGGGGGCCAATTTACGTGTCCTTTGGTGATTCGCGCACCCTATGGGGGTGGAATTAAAGGCGGGCATTTTCCCTCAAAGCCCTATGATGCCAAAGGACTTTTTATCTCTGCGATCCGCGATCCGGATCCCGTGATGTTTTTAGAGCCCAAAAGACTTTATCGTTCTTTAAAAGGAGAAGTGCCTGAAGGAGACTATACGGTGCCTATCGGAAAAGCCCATATTGTTCAAGAAGGCGCGGATGTGACGCTTTTTTGTTATGGAGCAATGGTTCCTGTGAGCACAGAAGCGGCTCAAAAAGCAAGCAGCCAAGGGATAAGTTGCGAAGTTGTAGATTTAAGAACGATTACGCCCTTAGATATGGGCGCCATTTTAGCCGCGGCACAAAAGACAGGACGTGTAGTCATTGTGCATGAGGCCGTAAAAACAGCGGGATTTGGCGCGGAGATTTCTGCTTTAATTTCTGAAAGGGCGATGGAATATATGAAAGCTCCCATTCTCAGAGTGGCTGGCTTTGATACGCCATTTCCATATACGTTAGAGCATGTGTACATGCCAGATAGCATACGTGTGCTCAGAGCTGTTGAAAAAGTAATGCAGTATTAGAGGAGACTGAATATGGATTTTAAATTGCCCGATATGGGTGAAGGTGTTCAGGAAGGTGAAATTGTTAAATGGTTTGTCAAAGAAGGGGATACCGTTTCTGAAGATCAACCTTTGGTTGAGGTGATGACAGATAAAGCCACAGTTGAAATTCCTTCTCCTGCCAAAGGGAAAATTCAAAAAATTTATTTTAAAGAAGGCCAAACCGTTCAAGTAGATTCTGTGCTTGTGACCATCGCCGACAATGGTACTTCTCAAAAGATTTTTTCTGCTCCGTCTTTAAAATCCTCAACTCCTGCGCCAAAACCGACCTCCACTTTGACTTCAGCTGCTACCTCTCCTTCTACTTCTCAGGCGAGCGCTGGAGCTGTCTTGGCCACACCCGCTATTCGAAAACTGGCTAAAGATTTAGGAGTGGATCTTTCCAAGGTAAAAGGCACGGGTCACGAAGGACGAATTACACAAGAGGATGTCAAAAAACAAACAGCTGCCAGTGGAGCGAAAGGATCTGAAGGATCTGCTCATTTTACTCCTCTGGCCATTCCAAAACTAGGGCCTGAAGAGCGTTTTCCTCTGCATGGTGTTCGAAAAGCGATTGCGCAGCGTCTTCAAATGTCCAAACACTATGCTCCTCATTATACCTATGTGGAAGAAGTGGATGTGACAGATTTAATGGCGCTTCGCAATAAAATGAAAGCAGATGCTGAAAAACAAGCAGTCAAACTGACCTATTTAGCATTTATCGTGAAAGCTTTAATGCCCGCGTTAAAAGCCTTCCCCTATTTAAATGCCTCTTTAGATGAGACCACTCAGGAAATTGTTCTTAAAAAATATTATAACATTGGAGTTGCGGTGGCGACATCGGATGGGTTGATGGTTCCAGTCATTAAAGATGTTGATAAAAAGAAGCTTTTCGATGTGGCCAAAGAAATTGTGGTTTTGTCTGAAAAAGTTAAAGCGCACAAAGCCACGCCGGATGATTTAAAAGGATCGTCCTTTACGGTAACAAGTATTGGTTCTATTGGGGGAGTTTTTGCAACGCCGATTATTAATTATCCGGATGTGGCTATTTTAGGCATCAATAAAATTGTGGAGCGTCCTGTTGTAAGAGGCGGAAAAATTGTGCCTCGTCAGATGCTTTATCTTTCTTTAACTTTAGATCATCGTGTGGTCGATGGAGCTCTTGCAGCAGAATTTATGAATAAACTCATAGAGATACTTCAAAATCCTAAAGTCATTTCGTTATGAATAAATTTGACGCCGTTATTATTGGAGCAGGCCCTGGAGGATATGTTTGTTCCATCCGTATGGCTCAGCTCGGCAAAAAAGTTCTTGTCGTCGAAAAAAATAAATTAGGGGGCGAGTGTCTAAACTATGGCTGTATTCCTTCGAAAGCTTTAATTTTCGCAAGCCATTTATACGACAAAGTAAAAAAGGCAGACGCTTTTGGAGTTGAGACCCGTGGGCTGCATTTTAATATCGATAAACTTCAATCTTTTCGCTCCGCTTTAATTTCAAAGCTTAATCAGGGCATTGGGTTTCTTTTAAAACAAAATAAAGTAGAAGTTTTATTGGGAGAAGCCAAGTTCATCACTCCTCAAAAACTATCTGTTCAAACCGCAAGCGGGGTTCAAGAAGTTGAAGCAGGGTCTTTTGTATTAGCGACAGGGTCTTCCCCAACT
>JACPST010000114.1 GCA_016193165.1 Deltaproteobacteria bacterium | reverse complement strand
TTTTTCTCTTGATCTGCTTTTTGCCAAAGTTTTAAAATTTTATGCTCGATCCGACGCATGGCTTCTTCCTCGGGAATACAGGTATCCGTCACGCGATTCATATTCTGTTTTAATAGAGCTACTTCATCTTGATCTGACAAATTTCTATAATGAGGAACTTTTTTGTAATGCTCATGGGCAACCAGATTAAAAATATCTTCTTCGAGGTTTGCTCCCGTGCAACAAATAGCATGAACTTTTTCCTGTCGAATCATTTCAGCCAATGTGAGTCCAAGTTCAGCTGTGCTCATGGCTCCAGCCAGCGTGATCATCATCTTGTTTCCTTTTTCAAGATGCTTCACATAGGCTTCTGCAGCGTCGACAACAGTACTTGCATTAAAATGGCGGAAATTATGTTTAATGAAATCTTTGATGTTCACAAAAATAGTGTGACACAAAAATTTTAAAAGTGCAAAACATTTTCGATTGCGCGCTCAATAAGAAAAGCATCCGGAACATACGCGTTTTCTCTCGAAAAATAAGGAACAGGCGTATCCCATCCTGTGACTCGCTCAATTGGAGCTTGCAAAGATAAAAATGCAAACTCTTGAATGCGCGCAGAAATTTCTGCCGCGACTCCGCCTGTGCGATGCGCCTCATGCGCGATCACGACACGTCCTGTTTTTTTCACGCTTTGAATAATGGTTTCTGTATCCATCGGAGAAATAGTGAGAAGATCAATCACTTCTGGATCCCATCCTTTTTGAGCCATTCCTTTTTCAATTGTTTTTTTCACTAAAGAAAGCATGGCGCCATAGGTAATAATTGTAAATTGAGAACCCGCGCGAACAATTTCTGCGTGCCCAATGGGATAAAGATCTTCTTCATCTACTGAAATATCTTCTCGAAAGGCACGATAAATAGAACTAGGCTCTAAAAAAATCACAGGATCATTAGAACGAATTGAAGCTTTAATTAAACTTCGGGCTTTTCTTGGACCTGAGGGAATCACGACCACAAGTCCTGGAATATGCGCATAGATCATCTCTGTAGATTCTGAGTGATGCTCCAAGGCACGAATGCCTGCGCCATAGGGAGAACGAAGAACCATGGGAACCGTTTGGGCGCCCCACGTTCTCGAACGCATGCGTGCCGCGTGAGACTGAAGTTGATGATAGGCCTGATACATAAATCCACTAAATTGAATTTCACAGACAGGTCTTTTTCCACAAATGGCAAGCCCAATCGAAGCTCCAACAATGCCCGATTCTGCAAGCGGGGTATCCACCACTCTTTCCGGACCAAATTCGGAAAGTAATCCCTTAGTCACACGAAAGACCCCTCCATCCACACCCACATCTTCCCCTAAGACAATGACATTGGGATCTCTTTTCATTTCTTCTCGAAGCCCAAGATTTATGGCCTCAACCATGGTAAGTCTTTCTATTCTTTTGGGATTGGCCATGTTTAATCTTGCGCCTCCTCAAGTTCTCCAACCGCAGCAGCGCCTCCCCCACTTCCTCCTTTTTTCTCAGAAGCTCCTTTAATCACATTTCGACCTTCAATATTTTTGGCTGCTAAATCTTTTTGCCATTGTAAATAAGGAGGCATTTTTTCATAAACATGGTCGAAAAAAGCAAGAGGATCAGGATTAGAATTTCGAAAATGCTCTGCTTCTTCATATCCTTTTTTAATTTTTTCTTTTATTTTTTCTTCCAAAATTTCTTCTTGTTTTGTGCCCCATAGTCCTTCTTTTTGAAGATATAGACGAAAACGAAGCAGCGGATCTTTTTTCTTCCACTCCTCTTCTTCTTCTTTTCTTCGATAAACTGTGGGATCGTCGGCCGTGGTATGAACACTTTGCCGATAAGTCTCAGCTTCAATAAAGGTCGCTCCTTCTCCTCTTCGGGCTCTTTCTAGCGCCCCCTGGGTCGCTTGAGTGACCGCAAAAAAATCATTTCCATCCACTTGTACGCCTAAAACACCATACGCAAGAGCTTTTTGAGCTAAGGTTTGGGAAGCGGTTTGTTGTTTTCGGGAAGTTGAAATGGCCCATTGATTGTTTTGACAGAAAAAGACACACGGAAGTTTGAGCACACCACAAAAATTAAGTCCTTCATGAAAATCGCCTTCCGAAGTTGCCCCATCTCCAAAATAGACAATCGCCGCTGCTTTCTTTTGATCTAGTTTTATGGACCAGGCTATTCCTGTAGCATAGGCACACTGGCTTCCCACAGGAATAGCAATAGCGGTGTTGTGTGTCCCCTTAAGATCAAAGTTGGAATCTTCAAATCCCATAAGATATAAAAAATAATTCTTAATGGAAAGACCCCGCACCAGCGCGGCTCCAGCTTCGCGGAATGACGGAATGAACCAATCTTCCTCTTTTAAGCACATGGCTGATCCAATTTGAGCCGCTTCTTGTCCAAGGGCTGGGGCAAAAGTCCCGGTTCGTCCTTGACGCTGGTAGCGAAGGGCTTGTTCATCAAGCCTTCTAGATAAAAGCATCCACTCAAAAGCTTGAACCAAAGTTTTTCGACTTAGTTTAGGTAAAAGATTTTTATCAACAGTTCCATCTGCCGCTAGAACAGATAAACTTTCAACATCATATAA
>JACPST010000127.1 GCA_016193165.1 Deltaproteobacteria bacterium | reverse complement strand
TATTGTAAAAATACTCTTTTAAAAAGCGCTGATTTTAACAAAAATCCAAAAGTTCGTTTAACCACAAACACAAATGTGTTTTCCTTAGAATCAAAGGCCGAAGTCGGGGGAGCCGCACAAACAGTCCGAGCCGTCGTCAATCTTTCAAAACTCTCTGGGGATGGCTCCCCCCAGATAATTTATTGGAATTTAAATTAAAAAAGTATGCGCGTCATTGGACTCGACATTGGAAGCACTTCCGTTAAGGCAATAGAAGTTGAGGTTGGCCTCCGGCAACTGGAACTTATTGACTTTTTTGAAGAAAAATATCCTCTTTCTTTAAATCCTCCCGCAAGCGAACAGGTTCGCCATGGTATTGAGAATCTTTTTTTAAGAAGTGGATTTATGCTCCCCTTTAAACTGGTGGCTTCTCTTTCTGGACTGTATGTTTCTTCCAAGCAACTCACCCTTCCCTTTACAGACAAAACCAAAATTAAACAAACTCTACCCTTTGAATTGGAAGAACATATTCCTTTTGCGCTGGATGAAATTGTTTTTGATTATCAAATCATATCCACGGGTGATAAAAATGCGCAGATTTTAATTTTAATCGCTCCCAAAGATGTCATTCAAGAACGATTAGCCCTCTTTCCACAAAAAGAGTTTTCTCCTGATCTTTTAACGTCCGATGCCGCAGCCTTGTATAACCTAACTACGTCTTTCTATTGGCAAACCACTGAAACCGTTTATGCCCTGGTCAATATGGGTCGCCTGCAAACGTCTGTGTGTATTATTGAAGATGGAAAAATAAGCCAAGTACGCTCTATCTCTCAAGGAGGGCAAGCCATTACGGTGGCTATCCAAGAAGCTTATCATCTTTCTTTTGAAGATGCCGAGCGTGCTAAAATTGACAATGGGTTTGTTCTCACCAACCCATCCAGTGTTTCCAAAGACCAAATCAAATTTTCTGATTGTATTAAAAAAGCTTTGGAGCCTTTACTCAGTCAACTCGCCCAAACCTTTCAATCGGCACGCTCGAAAGGAAAAGGCGTGGTTCGAAAACTCTATATTACAGGAGGCACATCTCTCCTTCGAAATTTGCCTGCTTATTTATCTCAAGAACTGCATATGGAAGTAGAATTTTTAAAATGTCTTTCAGCCTACGAAACCAATAACATCGCGGATCAGGATGAAAACAACGCTAAAGCGTCTCAAGCCTTGTCCTTAGCTCTGGGACTTATTGGAAAAAGCTATGGCGAACAATTTAATTTTAGAAAAGAAGAGTTTTCAAAATATCAACGCGGCCCCTTAGGCAAAGAAGTTCGCTATTTTTTGGGAATGGGAAGCCTTGTTTTGGCAATTCTTTTTATGAATATCATTGGCAACGCTTTTATTCTTCGCTCCACATTAAAAAATATCAATCGTCAAACGATTGATATCACCAAGAAATTTCCGATTAAAGTTCCAGAAAATCTGCTTGAAAACGCCACGCAACTTAGAAGTTATCTTTCTAAAAAAGCCAGAGAACAAAAAGAAAAAATCGAAGCTTTAGGTGGAAGCAAAGGAGAAACCTTAACTGCCCTTCAAGTGCTGCAAGAGCTTTCTTCGCTGGTACCCAAACAAACACTTTTTGACGTTCGAGAATTTTCCTACGTCGATGGAAAAATTAAAATTAAAGCAATTTCTGATTCTTTTAATTCTATCGATACGATTGAAAGAAATTTTAAAAATCATCCCCAGTTCACAAAAGTAACTAAAGGAGAAATTTCAACGGCTTCGGACGGCCAAAATAAAGATTTTACAATCACATTTGATATCAAGAAAGGGAAAAACTCCTAGCCCATGAAAAAGTGGTTTGAGATCCTCAAAGAAAAATTAAATCTTGCGCAGCTTAGAAACAGTAAACTTTTTGCCTCCTTGTTTCTTTGGTACGACGGACTTCCTCCCAATCAAAAAAATATCGCGCATACTTCCTCTATTATCGGGGGCGTTTTATTTTTACTTCTCCTAGTCTATGGCGGCCATACGAAAGTGGAAGGCTTAAGAGAGCAAATCGAAGCGCAAAACTTAAACCTCAAAGAACTTTCTCGCTATGAAGAACAGTTTCAAGAACAAACTACGGCCTTAAAAATTCTAGAACGAGAAGCTAAAAAACTAGGAGCTGATTTTTCTCTTCTTTCTTCCTTAGAGCAGCTGGCCCAATCTTCTCAAATTGGAAGAGAATCCATTGAGTCCATCAGTCCCAAACAGCTTCCTCCGGGAGAATACTTTGTTGAAACTGAAGCCACGGTACAACTGGTTCGCGTGACACTCAGACAACTGGTTGAATATTTTCATAAAATTGAAACTTCTCCGAATACGCTTCTTTTAAAAGAAATACGAATCAAACCGAGGTTTGATAACCCCCAATTTTTAAATATTACCTTTAAAGTATCGGCTTATAAGCCAAAGGACTAGTCCATGAAAGCTCAAAAAATAGCACGCATCACAGGATACATTCTCTTTGGTCTCTTTGTTTTTGTATTCTTTACGTATCTTAATTTTCCTTATGATAAACTGAAAGACAAGATTTTTGCTCAAGTGGAGCAAAAAACGGGGCTGAAGTTAGATGCGGCAGAAGTTAAAACCACTTGGACATTGGGATTTGTGTTCAATGGCGTAGAACTCAGCCATCGTACCATGAATATTCCTCAGATTCGTTTGGCTCATTTAAAAGTTTCTCCCTCTTTATTATCCCTTTTGTTCTTTCGCCCCAAAATGAAATTTGAAGTTGGATTTACAGAAGGAGGACTCGCCGGCACTCTCCATCAAAAAGGAAAAATCCATGATATTGACTTAGAATTTGATTCTTTAAATTTCACCAAAGACTTAAAAGGAGTATTCCCGGTAGATCTTCAAGGAATTCTACAAGGAGAATTCAAAATCACGGGAGATTTGGCTCAAATGAAAGAGCTCAGCGGAAATATGGATATACGCGTTCAAAAATTTGGTCTGGCTCAAATGAATGTTTTAAATATGAATATCCCTCAAATTTCTTTGTCTAAAATGCTTCTTCGGGGAACGCTTAAAAACGAACGTCTTCTGATTGAAAAGGTCGATATTGGAGGAGATAAAGAAGATCTTCAGGCCAATGCATCGGGTGACATTCAACTAGATCCCAAGAATTTTAATAACAGCAAATTAAATCTCACGTTAAAATTTAAACTTTCAGAAAAAATGAAGAAGGAATTTAGCCTCTTCCTGCCTTTTATTGCCAACGCACTCGATCCCCAAGGGTTTTATTCCTTGGCAATTACCGGCCGCCTCTCCGCTCCCTTGGCCTTACCTAAGAAATCGTAGAGGCAAAGATCATCAGGGCAATAAAAAAACTTTAACTAAAATTTTAGATAAAGTCGGATTTGGTAAAAAGAGATTCGAGGGTAAAGCCGGCTTTTTGGAGAGTCTCGCGGCCGCCTTCTTCGCGATCGACAATGGCGAGCACGCGCTTTACGACATATCCAGCGGCTTGGGCGCGTTCGATGGCTTGAAGCGTTGAAGCACCGGTAGTCACCACATCTTCCACAATGGCCACCTTCATGCCCTTGGCCAAATTAGCAGTACCTTCCACCCCCTGCTCTGTTCCATGTTTTTTGGGTTCTTTTCGGATATAAAACGAAGCCATGGGACTTTTTTTAAGCATACTCACCAAAGAAGTAGCCACGCATAAAGGATCGGCTCCCATCGTCAGCCCCCCAATCGCTTTGACTTTTTCTCCCGTTTTTAGTTTTTCAAAAAGAAGTTGTCCAATCAAAGTCATCCCTTCGGGATGAAGAGCCGTTTGTTTGACATCGATATAAAAATCGGATTCTTTTCCAGAAGATAAAATAACTTTCTTTTTCAAATAGGATTTTTCTTTGAGAAGGCTCAGCAACTTTGGACGCAAAGATTTAGGACTCTTCATCCTGCTTCAGCCTTTCTTTCTCTTTTTTCAATCCACTCTAAGATGTCCTCAAAAACCTTTTCTTTTCC
>JACPST010000113.1 GCA_016193165.1 Deltaproteobacteria bacterium | reverse complement strand
CTTGCTCTTTGACATCGCGAATATTTCGCGCGTTCGTTTCTTCATTCACATCCCACACCACCAAGCGAACAGTAATTTTAAGAGGCGCGGCATATGTCATTCCACGATCCCGGCATTCATCAACGTCATATCTGGGCTTTTCTAATGTGTATTTTACAAACTCTAGGGAAGAGGTTTTATCAACATCATGAATAGGGAAAACCGATTTAAAAACGTTTTGAAGCCCGACATCTTGACGTTCGGCAGAATCTTTATCTGTTTGTAAAAATTGCTTATAAGATCTTTTTTGAACATCAATCAAATTTGGAAGATTAATAATCGTTTTTATTTTGGCAAAAGAACGTCGATGACGTTGATTACTTGCGGTAAAACTCAACATCGTTTCCCCCTTATGCTAATTTTCATGGTGTCCTAACAATTACTTAATTTCTACTTTGGCGCCAGCAGCTTCTAACTTTTTCTTAATTTCATCTGCTGTTTTCTTATCCACGCCTTCTTTTACAGGCTTTGGAGCTCCCTCAACGAGGTCTTTAGCTTCCTTCAACCCTAAAGATGTAATCACTCTCACTTCTTTAATGACATTGATCTTGTTGTCACCTGCGGATGCCAAGACAACGGTAAATTCCGTTTTCTCTTCTTGCACGGCTGCAGGAGCTCCACCAGCAGCTTGAACAGCTACAGGGGCTTGAGCTGAAACACCAAATTTTTCTTCCAATTCTTTTACAAAATTGGAGAGCTCAAGCACGCTCATGTTAGAAATGAAAGAAACGACATCTTCTTTTGTCACATTAGGCATATTGACTTCCTCCTTCTAGGATTTTCCTTTTTTTTCTTCTACGGCCCTAAGCGCGTAGAGAAACTTTCGTGGCACAGCGGCCAAAACATTAACGAAAGAACTGATGGGAGCAGCTAGCGTCCCCACAAGGTGTGCCAATAACACTTCTCGTGATGGAAGTTTTGCTAGTGCTTTAATTTCTTGAACCTGAATTTTTTTCTCTTTTAAAACTCCAGACTTAAAGTTAAGAGATTGATCTTCCTTTTTAAAGTCCACCAAAACTTTTGCTGTACTAACTGCATCTGCATAACTGAAAGCGCATGCAATAGGCCCCTTAAAATCTGAAGCCACCGTTTCCTTTAATGGAGAACCCTCTAGCGCTTTTTTAACCAATGTATTTTTTAAAACCTTCAATTCTCCTTGACCTTCTCGCAATTTCATTCGAAGACCTGTCATATCTGTAACATTCAATCCATGATATTCAAACAAAAATACAGCTTGAGCTTTTTTAAACTTTTCTTGAATATCTTGAACTGCTTTTTCTTTTTCTACCCTAGGCATCGCTACTCCCCTTATGAAGCTGAGCCGCATCAATTCGAAGACTTGGGCTATGTGTCGTAGAAAGCGCCAAACTTTTTAAATACACACCCTTAGAAGCAGAGGGTTTCTGTTTAAGAACAGCCTCCATCAATGCTTCAAAATTTTCTTTAAGTTTTTCATACCCAAAAGAAATTTTTCCAATCACCGTGTGAAGATTAGCGGTTTTATCAATTCTAAATTCCACTTTTCCTTTCTTTTCATTTTTCACGGCATTGCCTACTTCAAAGGTCACAGTCCCAAGTTTTGGATTAGGCATCAATCCCTTAGGACCTAAAATCTTCCCAAGTTTACTCACCACCCCCATCATATCTGGCGTTGCAATCACTTTATCAAAATCAAGCCATCCACCTTGAATCTTCTCGACTAAATCATTAGCCCCCACAGTGTCCGCCCCTTGGTCTAAAGCTTCTTTTTCCTTTTCACCTTTTGCAAAAACAACAACACGAACTGGTTTTCCAATACCATGAGGAAGAACCACAGCTCCACGCACTTGTTGATCCGATTGCTTAGGATCCACACCCATTCGAGCAGCCACATCCACGGTTTCATCAAATTTGGAACGTGTCATATCTAACAAAAGCTTCAGCGCTTCTTTATAATCATATTTTTTTTGCGGCTCAGCTTTTTTTCGATTTTCAGTATATTTTTTTGATCTTTTCTTCATAGCCCTCTTTAAATAATCTCGATCCCCATACTTCGTGCCGAACCTGAAATCGTTCGAATAGCAGATTCAACACTTGAACAATTTAAATCTTTTAACTTCATTTCAGCAATTTTCTTTACTTGATCTTGGGTCACCTTGCCCACTTTATTTTTATTGGGTTGCCCTGAACCTTTAATAATACCCGCTGCTTTTTTCAAAAGATCAGCAGCCGGGGGCGTCTTAGTAATAAATGTAAAAGAACGATCTTGATATACCGTAATAATCACGGGAATATTCATGGTTGGATCTTCTTTTTGAGTTTTAGCATTAAACTGTTTGCAAAACTCCATAATATTAACTCCCTGTTGCCCCAACGCAGGGCCGACAGGTGGAGCAGGATTGGCTTTTCCTGCTGGAATCTGCAATTTAACTTGAGCTGTTATTTTTTTCTTAACTGGAGGCATATTAATTTTTCTCAACCTGTAAGAAATCCAGCTCTATAGGAGTAGAGCGTCCAAAAATACTCACTAAAACTCTGACTTTTCCTTTTTCAGGTTTTACTTCTTCCACCACACCATTAAAATTCGCAAAGGGCCCATCAATTACACGAACACTATCTCCCATAGAAAATTTTACTGAGGGTTTAGCACGCAGCTTCCCTTCATCAATCTGACTGGTCAAGCGCTGAACTTCTTCATCTGGAACAGCAGGAGGATTTGTGGAACTGCCAATAAAACCTGTAATCTTTGGCGTATTTTTCACCACATGCCATGTTTTATTGGTTAAAACCATGCGAACTAAAATATAGCCTGGAAAAAATCTTCGATTAGAAGTCTTTTTTTCGCCTTTCACAATTTCCACTACATTTTCAGAAGGAATTAAAACCTCTCCAAAATAGTCTTCCATTTTATTTGCTTTAATTCTATCCAACAAAGCCTTCTTTGCTT
>JACPST010000046.1 GCA_016193165.1 Deltaproteobacteria bacterium | reverse complement strand
CAAAAATAGAGGCTAAGTAAAATGTAAATATTCAATTCCAATTTTAGGAGTTGTTTCAAATATAAATGTAGAGGCAGGACGAGGTGCAGGACGATGTCCGCCAGGTCAGGTTGCAAGGCCAGTCCCATTCGATCCTCAGTACCCAAAACGACCAAGATTTATTTGTGTAAAGTCAGAAAAAACAACAGAAGATAAAATCATAAACAAGAAGGCTGAAATTGAATCTACCAAAGCTGAGGTTAAAAAATTTCGTCTGGAGCTCGAAGCAGCAGAAAAAGAAGTCGCTGAACTTGACCGACAACTGCAAGGGGCGATGAGCGAAAAAAGTCAAAAAGAAGCTGAGCTTAAAGTTGCAGAAGAAAAACGAGATAAAACCTACCAAAAAATATATGACATCCAATATAATGAGTATCCTCAAAAAGATACTGCCGCTCTTAATCTAAAAACAGATTCTGTCGGTGGCTTGCCACTTGGAGAGCTTAAAGATGGCTTAAACAACACAGCCGATAAATTGGATAGTATTAAAAACACTTTAAGAAACATGGGATATAAAGATGAAGACATACAAAAAGTCATTAATTATGTCGGGGTCGACCCAGAACGTTTGGCTGACAATATTCGTGACGTGGCAAAAGAAGTAAAACCCCAAATGAGCTATAACGACCTTGTCATTTATAAGGCTGCACTAGAACTTCGTTTGGCTGAGGCCAAAGCCGATGAAGAAAAAATGAAAAACACCGCTGCCAAAGAACGGGCAGAAGTGTCCAAGTACGATGCAGATATTCAAAAAGCAAATGACGAAAAAAGCATGCATAATGAAAACCGTAAAGGCCATGACAAACTAGCAGATGATTATGATGCAGAGTGCAGACGCGATTGGCCAACCTGTACATGGAATATCCCCAAAGCTGCCTGGGAGCGCTCCATGGCGGCCATGGATCAAGGACACATGAATCGTGTTGATGCATGGATCAAAATTCTTAACTTTGGAAAAATGTTTCCAGCAATGGTCGTTGCTCAGTCCGATCTGAAAGCTGCACCTTACGCCTACACAAGACAAATTATAGAAAAACAAATTTCCGAAGTAGATACAGCCAAAACAGATCTGCATGCTAAAATAAATGACGAAATCAAGAAAGCATCAGAAGAGCGAAATACCAAACTTGCTCCCCTCCAAACACAGTATGCTGCTGAACATAAAGTTGTAACAGATTTGGAAGAAGAATTAAGGGTGATTAATTTTAGAATAGCTGATGTCAATGCTGTAAAACCACAAAAGGAATGGAGTGTAAAAGCTGCTCTTGAATTAGTCACAGGACGAGTAGCACTCCTTGCCCAATTAGAATCAGAGCTTGCTCAATTAGAAGGTTCTAAGTCTGTACAGGCCTTAGCTGATCCTCAAGAACTACAAAAAAAAGCAGATGCAATGAAGATGGAAGTTGCACAGGCTAAAGATCGAGCTGCACAGGCTAAAGTTGAATTCAATGAGTGGGTCAAACAAAACAAAAGGGAAGAAAAAGTGGAAGACTCTGGGAAGAAGCCATTGCCCATGATACGTCCGGCTGTAGCTATTGATCTTGAGAAAAAAATTCAACCCCAATTAAATACTCGCACTCAACAAGAAAATAATAAAAGAATTCAATTTCAAAATCGATTAGAAGCTGCACGTTTAACCAACGAACGAGAGTTGGCTCACAAGAAAGAACCTTTAGATAGAGAACTTGCACAAAAAGATCAAGAAGTCGCAGAATTAAAGAAAAAAGCAGATCAAGCGTATCAAGAAATGCAAGCAGCTCTCCAGAAAAAACAAACTGAAGAGGCGGCTAAGAAGACCCAAGAAGAACTAGCCAAGAAACAGGCTGAAGAAGAAGCATCAGCCAGACAAAAAGCCATTGAAGAGGCAACGAAGCAACGTCAGCAAGAAGAGGCTATGCAAAAACAACGTGAAATAGAAAAAACCAGAGTGCCGGCAGAACAAAAGCCAGTTGAACAAAAAGCAGAAGAGAAAAAATATTGTGATCCAGAGCTCCTGAAGGTCGCGCACCGACATATTCTGAACCCAAACAACCGGCAGCCCAAGGAACGACACAAGAAGGAGCAAAAATTTGCGACCCCAACATCCCTCGCTATTCACAGCCAGGGTGTGTGGAGCAATAAGAGACTAGGATTTCCGAATAATTTTTTCGAGAAGTTCTGTGGCCTGCTTCTGATCTAACTTTTCTTTTTCTATTTTCTTTTTGAGCTGCATCAGCTTTTTTAAGACATCTAGCACATCATGTTTTTTAGCTTTGGCTTGGAGCTTTTGAGCAACGCCTGGATAGCGATCTAACATTAAAAGAATATTTTGCCCTTCGATAGAAACTCTTGCCCATTTAAACGCATTTAAACGATCAATCATTAAATCCTCTAATGAAACAACTCGAACGGGAACACCTCGATATTCCATTTCTCGATACGTTTCTCCCTCTTCTAAAAAGCTCGAAGGAAATTCAATGATGAGCTGAAAATGAGGATGGATAAAGAGACGCCCCTCTCTTTTAAAACCAAGCGCTCGCATAACAGATTTTACTTCATCAGAGGTGGGTAAAACATAGTCAATATCTCCAGAAGCATAAAGACCCTGCGTATAAACTTCAACAGCCGCACCCCCCACAAGAATAGGATATAAGTGAGAGGGTGAAAAAGCCTTTTGAAGCACTGCTGTAATCGCTAAAGCTCTTTCTCCTCGCTCCTCTATTTGAGAGGCTTCTTCAAGCTCTTGTTTAAGGAGATCACTCTTTTTCATAAAATCCCAGCTGATTCCACTTTTTAAGCCATTTTTCTTTTATGGGATTTCTTTTTTTTCTTCGAAGAAGCGCAGGATCAAAATAAAGCTTTGGTAATCGATAGTGTCTGAGAAGCTTTTTAAAAAGATCAAATTTCACTAAAACCGTTTGAGGTCTGCCATTCTTTGTCACCACAACAAAAAGACTTTGTTGGGTAACTAAGGCATTGAGTTCAGATAACTTCGCCTTTACAGCGGCCAAAGGCTCAAACTGAAAATTCTCGATATCTGTATAAGATCTATCTATTTTCATGACTATAATTATAGTCTAATTTTATAGATCTGTCTATGGCTATTTTTGGATCCCAACAATGGTTTCAGGGAGAGATTAAAATAGGATCTACTTCATTCGGAAAATAGATCCTTAAATCTTCTAAACTATAGGCTGCAGATCTTCTTACGTCAGCATCTGGATCTTTAAGAGCTTCTGCTAAGTGAGGGATCGCACTTTTAGCGTCTTTACCTAATTCTCCTAAAACCCAGGCTGCCAACTTTCTTACATCGGCATTGGGGTCTTTGAGCACTTCTATGAGCTGAGGGACAGCTGCTTTGGCATATTTACCCAGACGCACAAGGGCAAATGCAGTAGCCTCTTTCACATGGTCATCTGAATCTTTAAGAGTCTCTACCAATTGAGGTAAAACTCTTTTTGTATAAGGCCCCAATTTCCCTAAAGCCCTTGCTGCAGATCCCCTCACATTGGGCTCTGGATCCTTCAAAGCTTCTGTTAATGGAGTCACAGCTTTTTTAGCGCGCCCACCCAGCTCTCCTAAAGCAAATGCTGCCCGTACTCTTTGCCAATGATCCTGATCTTGAAGCTGTTTGATCAAGTGCTCTATTTTTTTGTTCTTATACTTTCTCCATAGAGCATTTGGGGAAACTGAAATAGGCTCAGACCTATCATCCCTATGGCCATAAGAAGAATACTCCCCAACCCATGCCATCGTATAAAATTCTTAGGCATCTTGCTTGTCCTTACCGAAGTGTCAGGTAAAACATTTTCACTTGATTTACATTCGAAGAGGCTGGCTGCCGGGGATACGTAAATTGGATGCTTTGACAATTTTTGATTTCATGAGCAAGTTGAAATATCCTTTGATTGGCCTCTGATCCAGAAATGGAAATAACATAATACTCGCCCGTATTGGCTACAATACCTATTTCACCTTCATTTTTCTGAACGTCCTTATAAGAAACACTGACACTTTTTATATTTGAAGCATGCAAGGTTTTCATTCCAATACCTATATTATATTGTGCATGAACAAAATAACTTGAGCTAAGAAGTAATCCGATCCCTATCATCAATACATTTAGTTTTTTTACCATTTTATCCTCCTTGTTTAAGTCTACTTCTTTTTCGGCTATTTTTTTAAAATCTTGAGGGAAAAAACTGGTTCGCGAAGCTTGACAAATGGTGGGCGATGCAGGGCTCGAACCTGCGACCTCTCCCATGTGAAGGGAACGCTCTACCAACTGAGCTAATCGCCCAAAACAAAATGATTAGGGCTTTAAAGAAGGATTAAAGATAATCACTTCCGCAAGATTCTTTTGAGACTTATCCTGCTTTTCTAGGGTCTTATAAACAAGATCGGCCACACATTCAAGGTCATTTCTTCGCGTCACAACGTTCAAATTTTCGGTATCCACAATGAGTACTGGCCCAATTTTGTAATTAGACACCCACTCTTCGTAGCGCTGATTGAGACTTTCTAAGTATTCCCGGGGGATATCTTTTTCACAATGTCTGCCCCGACTTTGAATGCGATGCTGAAGCGTATCCACCGAAGCTCTTAAATAGATTAAAAGATCGGGAGATTTTAAGTAACTCGTCATACATTCAAAAAGAGAAAGGTAGTTTCGATAATCTCTTTCATTAAATTTTCCTTCATAATAAAGATTTTTTGAAAATACGTGGGCATCTTCATAAATCGAACGATCTTGAATCACCGTTTCAGGCTCTTGAATCATTTGTTTGTGATGTTGAAACCGCTTGGACAGAAAAAAAACTTGGAGATGAAAAGACCAATTGTGCATGTCTTTATAAAAATCAGCCAAATAGGGATTGGTATCCACCACTTCATAATAGGGCATCCATCCAAACCGGCCGCTGAGAAGTCCTGTCAGTGTGGATTTCCCCACCCCAATGTTGCCAGCGATGGCAATAAATTTTTTATTCACAACGAAACCTCCTCTCTTAAGT
>JACPST010000146.1 GCA_016193165.1 Deltaproteobacteria bacterium | reverse complement strand
AACCGAAGGAAAAGGATACTCTTCATAGGCGGCAGGAAATGACTGTGCAGATAAAAGTTTTTTAAGAAGAGGGATGTCCACCGCTATCGCATCGACAGGCAAAACAACAACTTTTTCTGTGGAACTATTTTTTAAAGCGCAGATCAACCCATAATAAGCAGCTCGATCTTGCCCACTTTCATCTATGACAATGGGAAAATTTAAAATTTTTTCATACTGTTTTTTTTGTTCCAGAGATGAACACACAATAAGGATATCTTGAAAAAGAGGTTTGAGTCGCAAAATTTGGTGAAGAACCAAAGGATTTCCTCGCGCAGGCAAAAGCCCTTTGTCTCGCCCCATGCGCTCTGAGTGTCCCCCAACTAAAAGTGCAAGCGTTGCATTGGTGTCAGACACTTTGGTGCCAGACATTTTTTTAATCAGAAATGATCCACTATCCATGATGTGGGGCGACTTTAATAAAATTTATGCTTAACAAATATGACGAACGTCATATTCCAGATGATTCCTGTCTGATAAGGATGGAGGAGCATGAAAATCAAAATTCTTTATTTTGCGCATTTAAAAAGCATCACCCAGAAAGATCATGAAATACTCCATCTTTCTGAGCCTATGACACTCTTAAAATTGCATCACATTTTAAAACAAAAATATCCCAACTTTTTAGAACCAAAGCATTTGGCTATTGCGGTCAATGAAACCTATGCGGAATTCAAAATAGGTCTAAAAGAGGGGGATACCGTCTGCTTTATTCCTCCTGTAGCAGGAGGATAATCCATGCCAGCTTATCCGGCAATGCCGGCCTTTCAAGATCGAGTAGAAATTTGGCAAGCTCCTCTTGACCCTCAAAAATTTTCACACGCATTAAGAAAGGATTTTCGAGCGGGGGCATTTGTCACTTTTGAAGGGTGGGTCAGAAACCACAATGAAGGAAAGGAAGTGGCTCGCTTAGAATATGAAGCATATATCCCCATGGCCGTTAAAGAAATTCAAAAGAGTATTCAAAAAACAAAGAAAAAATTGCCAGTCCGTACTATTCACGTCTATCACCGAGTGGGCGTACTCAACATTGGAGATATTGCTGTATGGATTGGGGTTACGGGGGAACACAGAAAAGAATCTTTTAAAGCGTGTGAAATGGTGATGAAAGAACTCAAAACCCACGCTCCCATTTGGAAAAAAGAGATCACTCTAAATAGTAAAATGTCATGACACGATATCGAAGACAGATCCTTCTGCCTGAAATTGGAAAGCAAGGCCAAGAAAAGTTAAAAGCCTCTCGTGCGCTCATCGTAGGAGCTGGGGGCTTAGGGTCTCCGGCGGCCCTTTATTTGGCTTTGGCCGGCGTCGGAAGAGTGGGACTTGTTGATTTCGATCAGGTGGATCTCTCCAATCTTCATCGTCAAATTCTTTATACCCAAAAGGATGTTGGGAAACCCAAGCTTCAGATAGCCAAAGAAAAATTAAACGCTTTAAATCCTGAAACGCAAGTGGATCTTTATGAAACAAAGCTGGCCGCTCAAAATGCCTTAGATATTTTAAAAAATTACGATGTTATTTTGGATGGCACAGATAATTTCCAAACTCGCTTGTTGGTGAATGATGCGTGTTTTTTCCTAAAAAAGCCCAATGTCTATGGAAGTATTTTTAAATTTGAAGGGCAGCTTTCTGTCTTCGATACGAGGCAAGGGCCATGTTATCGTTGCCTATATCCCGAGCCTCCTGTTCAAAGTCTTATCCCCAATTGTGCCGAGGCAGGAGTATTAGGAGTTTTGCCGGGTATAGTTGGAACACTCCAAGCCACTGAAGCCTTAAAGCTTCTCTTAGGGATTGGAAAATCTTTGGTTGGAAAACTTTTATTTTTTGATACATTAAGTATGAAATTTAATGAAATGCAGTTTCAAAAAAGAAGGGACTGTCCACTCTGTGGAGAGGCTCCAACGATTGTGAGTCTTGGGTCAGTGACCCTTGGGTCAGCGACCCTTCAAGAAAAAGGAGAAATGTGCATGGGCGAAATGAAAGATATTTCTGTTTTTGAATTAAAAAAACGACTGGACAAAGGAGAAGAACTTTTTCTCTTAGATGTTCGGGAACCTCATGAGTATCAATGGGTTCATTTACAAGGAAGTACTTTGATTCCTTTAAAGTCCTTAAGCCAACGTGTTCAAGAGCTCGATCCTCAAAAAGAAATGATTGTCTATTGTCACCATGGAGGCAGAAGCGCCCAAGCTTGCCAAGTTTTAAAAGAGAAGGGATTTCAGAAAGTTAAAAATTTAGAAGGTGGGATTGATGCGTGGGCCTCTCAAATCGATCCTTCGCTTGCACGGTATTAAAAATTGGAAGTTTTTGTTTTTCTCATTCCACTTTTTTTTGTGACAGCTTGGGTGTATGCCTCAGCCGGCTTAGGGGGAGGGTCCACCTATTTGGCTCTTCTTTTTCTCTTTCAGTTTGGGTCAGCGACCCTTCCGTATACAGCGCTTCCCAAAGTTGCGTTGCTCTGTAACTTGGTGGTAGTTACCGGCGGGCTTTATCATTATATTCGTACGCAAAATTTTTCTTTATCTTTGGTTCTTCCTTTTTGTGTGTCTTCGATTCCTTTTTCTTATCTGGGAGGGAGGATTCCTATTTCCAAAGAATACTTTTTGGGTCTTTTAGGATTTTCTTTGTTTATCGCAGGGGTTCGGATGTTTTTTTCTCAAAAACTCATTTCTAGGGAAAGCGAAGTTAAAAAAAGAACGCAGTGGTTTATTGGACTTCCGTTGGGAGCTCTCCTTGGATTTTTATCTGGACTGGTAGGAATTGGGGGAGGTATTTTTTTGGCTCCTCTTTTATATTTTATGGGCTGGGGAAAGCCTAAGCAAATTGCCGCCGCGGCTAGTTTTTTTATTTTTGTAAATTCTTTATTTGGAATGATGGGGCAGTGGACAAAAGAAACCTCATTTATAAATATCCATGGATTTTTTCTTCTTCTTTTAGCTGTTTTTTTAGGCGGACAAAGTGGCTCACGGTGGAGTATCGGCAAACTTTCTTCTTTTGCGCTCCAAAGAGTGACTGCCATCCTTATTTTAGCCACAGCCGGAAGAATTTTTTGGAAATTTCTATAATCTGACCTTGGCCATTTTTTTAAATCATGACGTAGGTCATGTACAAGCCTTCCGGTATTGATTTAACTCCAAAACAGGATCATTTTTGTCCTGTTTATCGTATGGAATTTATCAAAAGAAATACTGATTATGCATTGTGGAGCTTATCTTATATGGCCGGTTTTCCAAAGGGGAAAGTATTTGGGCTTGGCGTGTTGGGACAGCAAAGGCGTGTCTCCTCAGTTTTTCTTAGAAAAATTTTTCGAAAGGTTGCGAAGAAAAACATCGTTCATTCACATCGAGGATGCTATGGGGGATTTTCTTTGGCGCGCAAGCCATCTGAAATTTCTATAAGAGATGTCATCGAAGCGGTTCAGGGGCATATGGTGCTCAATAAATGTCTGACGGGTCATTACCGGTGTCCAAAAGAAAGAACGTGTGGTCTTAGAAAATGTTTGGGAAAAATTCAAAAAGAACTTATACATCAATTGAATCAATTAACGTTGGAAAATTTAGCCGTGGAGCAAAAAGAGTGAAAATAATTGTATTTTTTATCGGTTTCAGTTTTTTGGGAAATTTTGTATTTGCAAATTTTGAAAATGCCCAAAAGCTCATGGGTAAATCTGATTGTTTGAGTTGTCATGCAAAAGCTCAAAATATTGTTGGCCCCTCTTTTCAGGATATTGCAAATAAATATCAAAAAGACTCAGCCGCGCTTTCTCACCTCGCGCAGTCTGTAAAAAAGGGAGGTTCGGGGCACTGGGGAGATCTTCCGATGCCGCCTCATCCCACTCTCAGTGAAGATGAAATTAAACAGATGGTTTCAGGACTTCTTTCTTTGGCAGGTCAAGAGGAGCCGGAAAAACGGGTTGAAGAAAAAAAATCATCCATTTTAGAACTTCAAAACGCGACATCCGAAGACATCGGAAGAGGACAAAACCTCTTTCAAGGGAAAATCAGATTTGCTCATGAAGGCCCCAGTTGTATTGCCTGCCATCACGTGAAAAATGATGCCATTATTGGAGGAGGAATTTTAGCCAAAGACTTAACCTCCGTCTTTTCGAGACTTGGAGAGCCGGGTGTCCGAGCCATTTTAGGTGCGCCACCATTCCCTGTGATGCAAACAGCCTACAAGGATAAGGCTTTAACAAAAGAGGAAATTTTTGCATTGGTGGCCTTTTTAAATGATGCGGATCAAAAAAAACTGTATCAACGCCCTAAAGACTATGGAATGGGGTTATTCTTAAGTGGCATTTTGGGCGCTATCCTTTTAATGCTTGTTTATACGTTATTTGGAGCGAGACGAAAAAAATATTCGGTCAATCAAGCGATTTATGACAGGCAGATGAAGTCGCAATAAAAGAATTCGTGGGGGGAACATGAGTTGGATTAAAGATATTATTTCACCAGAAACCAGACAGTGGGAAGAATTTTATCGCAACCGCTTTCAACATGATCGAATTGTCAGAAGTACGCATGGTGTCAATTGCACAGGGGGATGTTCTTGGCAAATTCATGTGAAAGACGGCATTGTTGTTTGGGAAACGCAGCAACTGGATTATCCGTTGTTAGAAGATTCTCTTCCTCCTTATGAACCTCGTGGATGTCAGCGTGGAATATCGTTTTCATGGTATCTCTATAGCCCGCTTCGCATTAAATATCCTTTAATTCGAAGCGCTCTCATTGATTTGTATCGTGAAGAAAAAGAGCGTACCGGTGATCCCTTAAAAGCGTGGGAAAATATTCAAAGCGATTGCGAAAAAAGAACAACATACCAAAAAGCCAGAGGTAAAGGGGGATTTCGAAGAGTCAGCTGGGATGAAGTGTTAGAACTCATGGCGGTTGCCAATATTTATACAGCCAAAAAATATGGCCCCGATCGTGTGATTGGTTTTTCACCGATTCCAGCCATGTCTATGCTGAGCTATGCAGGCGGCTCTCGGTTTTTACAACTTTTTGGGGGAGTCAATTTAAGTTTTTATGATTGGTATTGTGACTTGCCCACGGCTTTTCCTGAAATTTGGGGAGAGCAAACCGATGTGTGTGAAAGTGCGGATTGGTACAATGCCAAAATGATCGCGGACATGGGAGCTTGTCTGAATATGACACGTACGCCGGACGTACATTTTTTTTCAGAAGCCCGCCATAATGGAACCAAAACAGTTGTATTTTCTCCTGATTTTTCTCAGGTGTGTAAATATGCCGATCAGTGGGTGCCGCTTCACGCGGGCAGTGATGGAGCCTTTTGGCAGGCTGTCACTCATGTGATTTTAAAAGAATTCCATCATGAAAAGAAAACTCCTTATTTTATAGAATACACCAAGCAGTATACCGATAGTCCTTATTTGGTAGAGCTTAAAAAAGAGGGGGATCATTATTTGCCATGCCAGTTGGTTCGAGCGGGTCGCCTATCTCAATATAAAGATATCGAAAATGGAGATTGGAAATTTCTAAATATTGATGAAAAAACAGGAGATTTTGTCATTCCCAAAGGCTCTGTGGGACATCGCTGGGATAAAGTGGGTGGTAAATGGAACATGAAACTTGAAAATGCGGTTGACGATAAGACCTATGATCCACTTCTCACGTTTTTAAATAAAAGTGAGGAGGTTTTGCAAGTTCAGTTTAGAGAATTTGGACTGGACCAACACTGTTTAAGAGGTGTTCCTGTAAAATTTATCGAAACCACAAATGGAAAAATTGCCGTTACAACCGTTTATGATTTGACGATGGCTCAATACGGTATTGATCGAGGGCTCAAGGGTTCATATCCAAAAGAGTATACAGATAAAGATCAAGCCTATACCCCTGCCTGGCAAGAAATTTTTACGGGCGTAGATTCAAAGACCGTTCTTCAATTTGCAAGAGAATGGGCCAATACAGCCGACATGACTCAGGGAAAATGTATGGTGATTGTGGGGGCAGGCATTAACCACTGGTACCAAGCCAATCTCATGTATCGATCTGCCATTATGGCTTTAATGCTTACTGGATGTGTGGGGAAAAATGGGGGTGGAATGAATCACTATGTGGGTCAAGAAAAACTGGCTCCCGTCGATTCTTGGGGCGCGATTGCTTTTGGTAAAGATTGGCAGGATGCAGTTCGTTTGCAGCAAGCCCCGCTTTGGCACTACATCAATACGTGTCAGTATCGGTACGATGGTCAATTTTCTAAATACAATACCGTCGATGAAAACGAATGGACGAAACAACACACCGCAGATCAGATTTTTAAATCCGTTCGTATGGGATGGATGCCCTTTTTCCCACAGTTTAATAAAAACTCCCTAGAATTGGCAGGGGAGGCTCGTAAAAAAGGAGCAAAAGATGATGAGGGAATCAAAAAATATGTCTTAAGTGAGCTCAAATCTAAAAAATTAAAATATTCTGTAAGTGATCCCGATGCTCCCGAAAATTTCCCACGTGTTTGGTACATTTGGCGAGGCAATGCCATCATGGGGAGCATGAAGGGCCATGAGTATTGTTTAAAACATTATCTGGGAGCCCATTCAAATGCCATTGGTAAAGATGACGCAAGGCATACCGATGAAGTCAAATGGCATGACATCGCCCCAACGGGAAAAATGGATCTTGTGGTCGATCTCAATTTTAGAATGGATTCATCTGCTTTGTATTCAGACATCGTTTTGCCAGCAGCCTCTTGGTATGAAAAAGCAGATTTAAATAGCACAGACCTTCATTCCTTTATTCATCCTCTCTCCCAAGCTGTGGCTCCAGTTTGGGAATCTAAGACGGATTGGGATATTTTTAAAAATTTAAGCTATGCGACATCTGAAGCGGCAAAAAAATATTTTAATGAACCCCAAAAAGATGTGGTGATGGCGCCTCTTTCCCACGACACTGCTGATGAAATTTCTCAACCCGTCGTTAAAGATTGGTACAAAAATGAATGCGAAGCTATCTTAGGAAAAACGATGCACAAATTGGCTGTTCAAGATCGGGATTATACAAAGCTTTATGACAAGTTCATATCTTTAGGAAAAAACATAAAAGAAAAAGGCTTGGGAGCTCACGGCAATCACTTCAAATGCGAAGATGTGTATGATCAAATCCTGGAGTCCAAGCATTTCTCAAAAGAAAAATTAAACGGCCAAACCTATCCCTCATTAAAAGAAGATGTTTCAGCAGCTAACGTGATTTTGCAGCTTTCAACTTTGACTCATGGTGAACTGACCGTTCGTGCCTATCAAAATATGGAGAAAAAAACAGGATTAAAACTTGCTGATCTTGCAGAGGGGAGCAAAGATGTTCGAATTAATTACGCGGATCTTCAAGCCCAGCCTCGAAGGTACAATACCTCTCCCCTTTGGTCAGGGCTCATGAATAATGGAAGAGCTTATGCCGCTTATACTTATAATGTTGATAGACTGGTTCCTTGGCGGACGCTCACAGGAAGGCAGCACTTTTATTTGGACCATGAAATGTATTTGGCCTACGGAGAACATCTGCCAACATTTAAACCTTCACCCAAACCCGCCATGTATGGGGATTTAAAAGAAACGCTGAAAAATAAAGAAGCAAAAATTTTAAATTGTTTAACGCCCCATGGAAAATGGCATATTCATTCTACCTACATGGAAAATCTTCGAATGTTAACGTTGTCACGAGGGTGTGAACCGTGTTGGTTAAGTGAAGTCGATGCAAAGGAGCTTGGAATTCTGGATAACGACTGGGTTGAAGTTTATAATGACCATGGCGTCTATTGTACGCGAGCGGTCGTAAGCGCCAGAATCCCCAAAGGGGTTTGCATTGTGTACCATGTTCCAGAACGAACCGTCGGCATTCCAAAATCTCAAGTGCGCGGAAACAAACGCGCGGGGGGCCATAATAGTTTTACACGAATTCATTTGAAACCTAATTTTTTAGCCGGTGGCTATGGGCAGTTTAGCTATCATTTTAATTATTGGGGACCGATTGCGCCTCAGCGAGATACCCATGTGGTGGTTAAAAAAATGGACAAGGTTATATTTTAAAATTTTGGTGTCTGACACTTTGGTGCCAGACATTTTTTTAGGCAAAAAGGGGAAATATGGATATTAGAGCACAGATTTCAATGATCTTTCATTTGGATAAATGTATTGGATGTCACACGTGTTCTATCGCCTGTAAAAACATTTGGACAGATCGAAAAGGGGCAGAATACATGTGGTGGAACAATGTCGAAACAAAACCCGGCACGGGTTACCCCACCAAGTGGGAAGATCAAGAGATTTACAAAGGGGGGTGGGAGAAAAAAGGCGGGCAACTTCAACTCAGAGGGGCTGGAAAACGAAAAGGATTGGTTAACATTTTCCACAATCCCAATATGCCTGTGATTGATGACTACTATGAACCCTTTACGTATAAGTATTTAGATTTAATTGAATCTCCGTCGATGGATGATCAGCCGACGGCAAGGCCCGTCTCACTGATTACCGGAAAACCCATTGATATTAAAATGGGACCTAACTGGGATGATGATTTAAGTGGAACACCTGATTATGCCAGAAATGACCCAAATTTAAAAAATTTATCTGCCGCGGAACAAGAAGCTATGTTTCATCTTGAAAAAATGGCGTTTTATTATTTACCCAGAATTTGTAACCATTGTTTAAACCCTGCCTGTGTTGCCTCATGCCCCTCAGGAGCCATCTACAAACGGGGAGAAGATGGGATTGTTCTGATTAATCAAGACGTCTGTCGTGCGTGGCGAATGTGTGTGACGGCCTGTCCTTATAAAAAATCTTATTATAATTGGAATACCGGAAAATCTGAAAAATGTATTTTATGTTACCCCAGAATTGAAGCCGGCTTTGCGCCCGCCTGCATGCATTCTTGCGTGGGACGCATACGCTATTTGGGAGTGACGCTTTACGATGCGGATCAAATCGAATCCATTGCCAATGTCGATGAAAAAGAACTGGTGGGCACGCTAGCAGATTCTACGATTAAAGCTGCCCAAAACTCCCCAACGTATAAATTTGCGAAAACGTGGGGGTTGGCTTTGCCCCTTCATCCTGAATTTCGAACACTTCCAATGCTGTTTTATGTGCCCCCACTTTTACCGGTGATGGCATCCCTCAAAGAAACGAGACAAAAAGAGCAGGGACAAAAATTACATGAAGCCGCAAAGCTTTGGGATGATAATTGGCTCTATGATACGAGCACCCAAGAACTTTGGGGGACCTTAGATGAAGCTCGTTTCCCACTCAAATATTTAGCAAGTCTTTTTAGCGCTGGCGATGAAGAACAAGTGAAATCGCGCTTAAAAAAACTCATGGCCGTTCGAATGTATCGACGGTGGAAAACGGTTGGAGATGTCACAGAAGAAAAATCAAATGAGGTTTTAAAAGATGCAGGATTAACGAAAGACATGGCTGAAGATATTTACACTCTTACGGCGCTTGCAAAATTTGATGATCGATTTGTGGTCCCAGCCTCGCACCGCGAGCAAGCGTTAGAGATGCTGGAGTTTACAGGAGATAAAAAAGGGGCCACAGGATTTGGTTTTAAAGAATCAACCGCTCAAAGAGGACTTTAACATGAAAAATCTTTCTCACACTAGTCTTTTGGCAGATTTATTTGAATATCCGAAGGAAGGATATATTGAAACAGTAAAAGGGGTTCAATTTTATCTTAAAAAGAACTACCCGGAAGCCTCTGAAACCTTATTTTCTTTTTCAAAAACTATTTTTCAAATGAGCGTAAAAGATATTCAAGAACTCTATAGTCGTTCCTTTGATGTCCAGGCTGCAACGACGCTTGATGTGGGCTATGTGATGTTTGGCGATGACTATAAAAGAGGGGAGCTCTTGGTCAATTTAAACCGTGAACATCGTGAGGCTCAAAATGAATGTGGGCATGAACTTCCAGATCACCTGCCCAATATGCTTCGTCTCATTGCCAAATTAAAAGACGAAACATTGGTGGATGAACTGGTACGAGAAATCTTAGGGCCGGCACTTTTAAAAATGATTTCTGATTTTGATCCCAAACGTTTAGAGAATCGAGAAAAATTGTATCAAAAACATTATAAAACAGTAATTGAAATTGAGAGAGAAAAAGCCATACTTTTTGGGTATGCTTTGGGAGCGCTCTATAAAGTTTTAAAAAAAGATTTTTCACTCGTCGAAAAGGTGATTTCACCCGCCACATCCGAATTTTTACACTTCGTAAACAAGGAGAATGAACTTGAATGCACTCAATAATTTTTTCTTTAGTGCG
>JACPST010000145.1 GCA_016193165.1 Deltaproteobacteria bacterium | reverse complement strand
TTCTTTGATAGAACTCCCCCATGGAAAAACTGTTCTAATCGATGGAGGAGGCTTATGGGGATCATTTGATATTGGAGAAAGAGTTGTGGGTCCCGCTCTTTGGAGAAAAAGAATTCGAACGATTGATGTTTTAATTCTTTCTCACTCAGATTTTGATCACAGTGGAGGCTTGGCCTTCATTTTAAAACATTTTAACGTGGGCCAAATCTGGTTAAGCCAATGGCAAGCGCCTACGAGGATATTTTATACTACTTTGGCTTTGGCGGAAGAACATCATGTCCCTTGTTATTTGCTTTCTGCCGAGCATTCTTCTTTATATGTTGGAGAAACACATTTTGAGTTTTTAAATCCTCAAAATTCTTTTTTAAATGAGCGTACCAATAATTTGTCGCTTGTTTTTAAAATGACATACAAAAACTTTTCTATCCTTTTTACAGGAGACATTGAAAAAGAAATCGAACAGGAGCTTCTTTTAAAAGATATTCATGCTACAATTTTAAAAGTTCCGCATCATGGATCAAAAACTTCGAGTTCTTATGAGTTTCTTAAAAAAGTTTCTCCAAGCCTGGCAGTCATGAGCCTAGGGTATCAAAATCGCCACCATTTTCCTCATGGGCAGGTTTTAAAAAGATATGAGAACTTAAAGATTCCCACCTGGAGAACGGATGAACAAGGAACCCTTCAAATTCAAACCGATGGCAAAAATGTCTGGCACTGAAGTGTCAGACACTTCAGTGTCAGACACCACCAATGTTTAAGCCCTAGACTTTGTTTATTCAATTGACACAACTCTTTTTTATAACTTATTGAAATAACTTGTATTTTATCTGGCATCCTAATTGCAAACTGTCTACCCCCTGATGGGGGGCCAAAGAAGTGGAATGAGGGGGAACCTTCTTTTTATTCTTATCTTTTCAATGCTGGGGCAGCTGCTTTTGTGGGGCGGGTGCGCGCAGCAAGACTCACGCGCCATTACCGCGGGGCCTAGTATTGATATTCGGACATCCTATCCCTTCTTGTTCTTAGGGGGATTAGATCCTGCTGAGCGATTCCAAAAAATTAATGACCATTTTTCTTATGGGTGTGAAAAAAATTTAAACCTCATTAATTATGTTCAAAAGACACATGTCAAAGGAGATCAAATTGAGGTTGTTCCTTTGCTTCAAAGAGCCTTACGAGATATTTTGCAAGAAGGCCGCCTTCCCACGCCTTATTTTATCGAAAATGCTGAAGAAAAAGTGATGAGAAAAATTAAGCTCCCTGTATTAGTCAATTACATTTATTTTAAATCTTCAGCAGTACCTAGAAAAATCATATCGGATTTTAACGATATAGGTGATTTTTGCTCTACCATCGATTCTTTGTCGCAAGTGATTCAGTTCAATATTGATTTTGAAAAAAGTAAAAATCCACCCCATCTGTTAGGGATATGGGCTTTGCTCCATAAAAGTGTTTTTCGATATTTTGTGGCAAGTCTTGATCCTCATTCCTTGATTATGGAAAGCCCGGAACATTGGTATGTGGACAATGGATTGAAGGATGAACTCCAGCGTTCAAAACGTGAAAATATTCTTGAGCTTTCCCCCTCGCAAGATAATCCGTATTATCCTGAAATGAGGCCTGAAGAGGCGAAGGTCTTGTGGAAGACGGAATGGATTCAAGAAAGTTCAGTTCTTCGAGTGGAATTTCGTATTTTTGATGAATTTACAACGGACAAATTCCAAGATGAATATAAAAAATATAGGGGAGAAAAAAATATTTCTGCTTTAGTGATTGATTTAAGACGAAATCCAGGAGGCTCTGCGACAGAAATTGCAAAGTTAGCTGATCTTTTCTTAAAAGAAGGGGAGCTTCTTTTCATGCGGGAAAAAAGGGATTCAGATTGGCAAATGGGGCGTCACAAAAATGGGCAGCCTTTTTACGCACGATCGGGCAATGAACTTCCTGGCATTGAAAACATTCCTGTCGTTATTCTGGTGAGTCGCTATTCTTCTTCTTCGTCTGAAACGTTTGCCGCCGCGATGCAAGATCATGAAGGGGCGATTGTGATTGGAGAAAGAACATGTGGGAAAGGAACAGGGCAGAGAATTCCACTCCTTCGTCAGCTTCCTTTAGGGATTGATTCGGGCGCGAAGTTAGAACTTACGACGCTCTATACCTATTCACCTAAAGGAGCGCCGATTCAAATCTATGGCATTACGCCAGATATTGAAGTGGAAGATCAAGACTATGTGAGTCGATTAATAGGACAAGATATGCATGACTATCATCATCATCGTGAGGCATTTCGGTGGCCTCACGCCTTGCCTCCGCCAGATCCCCTTCAAACAGGATTTGAGCCTCATCCCAATAAGCGAATGAGGCAGTGGAAAGAAAAACTCAAAGACTATTTTGAATCTCGCAATCATCTATTCACTCTTTCTTCTTTAGCCGAAGCGTTTTAATTTAATCTTTTTAGAAATTTTCCGATAAGAAATCTGTATGGCATGGTATTTCTAAAAAGTTATGTTTTATACCAGTGTCAAGGGAATGGATGATGTGGTGCCTCCCCAATCTTTCTTATGGGCGGATATTGAAAAAAAAGCCCGTCATCTCTTTGAAAGTTTTGGATTTTCTGAAATTAAAACTCCCGTGGTAGAAAAAACAGAACTCTTTACACGCGGCATTGGTACGGCCACCGATATTGTTGAAAAACAGATGTACGTATTTACAGATAAAAACGGGGACTCTCTGGCGTTGCGCCCTGAGGGAACGGCCCCGGTGGTTCGCGCCTATATTGAACACCAGCTCTATCATCCCGATCCGTATCAAAAATTATATTATATGAGCCCTATGTTTCGATATGAGCGAATGCAAAAGGGGAGATATCGTCAGCATATGCAGTTGGGGGCGGAAGTATTTGGCGCGAGTTCTCCTCGAATCGACGCAGAAGTTAT
>JACPST010000144.1 GCA_016193165.1 Deltaproteobacteria bacterium | reverse complement strand
TCGATTTCAGTATATATTTTTTTGAAAGCCATGGAGGTGATGGAGTGAAACAAGAAATAAAATCCTATGCCTACGAGAAGAGAAAGAAGTAAAAACTTTAACAAAAGCTGAGAATACTCTTGAGAAGAGATTCCAATGCCTTCGATATTAAAGGTCGCCTGCACCACAGCCCCTATGACATCTCGATCTTCCACGGAGGAGTAAAGATAAATAGGATAGGAAATGAGGACTTCTCGATCGTTAATTTTTTCAAAAGAAAGTTTTTTAATCTCAGAGCCTCTTAAAAAAACTTCCCGGTTATCGATCGGCAAATCCAGTCGTTCGGGCGGCGCTAGAATTCTTTTGGTTTTAGGATCGATGATGTTGACATTCAATACCCGCTCTTCTTGTTGGGCAATGGCTGTTGTTAAATTAAAATTATCTGCAATGAGAAGTCCTTCTTTGAGGTTTAGGTATTTTTGGTTTTCAGTCCCAATACGTTTTACAATAAATTCTCCTCGTTTGATGGCCTCCGTCTGAAGTTTGACTTGGGCATGGTCAAGCAAAGAAGGAATTGTGATTAAGAAATTTGTTAAAACAAAAGAAGAAAATAAAATCAGGGTGACATATTTCCACTCTAGATGCTGCAGGGTCATTTGAAGGGTAGGCTCAAAGGCCGTTTTAAGAGCCCGCGCTCTTTCGCCTAAAAAAGATTTAGGTGAGGGTGCGGTGGATTGAAAGGGCGGGGATGGTGCGATCCTTCTCTCTTTCGCAATAGAAAGCTCTAAAACAACGTCTTGAAAAGAAATACGATCTCCATGTCGAAGCTCTTTTTTCCGAATCTTCATGCCGTTGACAAAAGTCCCATTTTTACTTTCCAAATCTTCGAGAGTAACTTTTCCAGAAGCAAGGGTTAGAAGCGCTTGTTTTTTAGAAACCATACTGGAATTGAGTTGAATGTCACATTCGGGTGTTCTTCCGATGAGTGTATTTCCTTCGTGAAGAATAAATTCTTTAGGTTCTAATCCTCTTAAAATAGTCAGTTTATACATCGTCATCTTCCTCACATTTTAGGATATCTCCCACTTGAATCTTCCATTGCTCGATGGTTCCCGGAGGAACTTCAATGACTTCTTTGGCTTGCCAATGAACCCCTGTCAGTCGATTGGGTTTTAAATTCGGATAGAGGTGAAGCACTTTTCCACTTGCATCCATAAAAATAGCATCAATGGGAAAGCGCATAAAAAAAGTATGAATGGAATTACACGGCCTTAAGACCAAGGCTTCATTGGGCGAAAGAGAGGGTCTGCCTAAGAGGCCTTTGAGTCTTGCCCAAGGGGTGTGAGCTCGAATGGCTTTTTGAGTCAGTACCATATGATTTTTAATAATTTTCACGGGCTGCTCCATATCAAAAGAGTTCCCCTCCTCCAAATCCACCTGAAAAAAGCTGAATAATGAGTCGCACAATGAGGGGGCCTAAAACGACGATAAACACCGCGGGCACAATACAAAAAATAAGAGGGATTAGGATTTTTTGAGAGGCCTTTGCTCCTTCTTTTTCTGCTCGAATGAATCGTTCTGCTCGAATTTGATCAGATTGAGCTTTTAGGACCTGGCTGATGCTTGCTCCCATTTGATCTGCGGTGACCAGCACGGCTACGATCGAAGAAATTTCGGGCATATTAATTCGAACAGCCATGTTTCTTAATGCGTCTGCTCGAGTGGCTCCCAATTTTAACTCTTGAAGGACGAGGTTGAGTTCGTCAATGAAAGGGCTTTGTTTTGCTTTTTCAACGACGCGTTGGATTGCTCCCATAAAATCAAGGCCCGCTTCTGTACAGAGGCTTAAGAGATCAATGACAAAGGGAATAGCATTTCGAATTTTAATCTGGCGATCTCGAATCAGGCTTCCTAGCCAAAGTTCTGGGAAAAAATATCCGATGGAACCAAAGATTAAAATTAAGATCAGAGGATTCACAAGATTTAAGGCAAAATTATACACGACAGCCATTAAGGGGAGAGCAATCGCTAGAAAGAGCTTAAAGCAAAAGAACTCATCTGGAGTAAGTTCTTCACTCATGCCAGCCGCTTGAATTTTCCTTTTTTTCTCTTTTCTAAAATTTTCAAGAGGCAAGTTTTGCACAGAGGGCAAAAGAGTCGTGCGAAGAATAGGCATCGAGAGGCGAAGGATCAAAGACTGAGATACGGCAGCAGAAGTCGTCAATTTTGGGGCTTCTTTTCCTTGTCCCACTTTAAAAAATTGGTAGGCGAGCACATAAATGCTCACTCCCACCAGTATGTAGGCGATCCACATCATACTTCTTTTCTCCAATCTTCTTATCGGCCGGACAGGAATAAAAATTGAGCAAAATCATCTGTTTGTGTTAAATAGAAAAAGTGAATCTGATCGACCAAATGTTAGAGGGAAATGTAAAGGCGTTGACGCGTCTCATAACTCTCATTGAAAACCAATCTCCAGAAGTCATGAAAGTCATGCCTAAGATTTACAAAAAAAGGGGAAAGGCTCTGGTCATCGGTATTACCGGGCCCCCAGGGGCAGGAAAAAGTACGTTGGTGGATCAGCTGATTAAACTCATCCGAAAGGAAAAGAAAACAGTGGCAGTACTTGCCATTGATCCTTCCAGTCCTTTTAGCGGAGGCGCTGTCCTTGGCGATCGGATTCGGATGCAATCGCATGCGCAAGATTTAGATGTCTTTATTCGAAGCCTGGGATCTCGAGGTTCTTTGGGTTTGATGTTATTTTGGTTGAAACTGTGGGGGTGGGCCAAAGTGAACTTAGCATTATGGAAATTTCTGATACGACGGTAGTAGTGCTTGTTCCCGAGTCTGGAGATACTGTTCAGACCATGAAAGCGGGGCTTTTAGAAATTGCTAATATTTTTGTTGTGAATAAATCAGATCGTCCCAATGCATCTCAAATGAAACATCAGTTGATGGAGATGGTCAGTTCGGAGCATTTACAAAAAGAAAAATGGCTGACACCTGTTTTGCAAACTCAAGCCGTAAAAGGGATGGGGATTTCAGAACTTTGGGAGAAGATTTTAGATCATTACAAATTTTTGAAAAAAAATCGTGAAGTGTTTGAATACAAAAAAAGACAAGAGCGCAGAAGAGAGTTTTTAGAAATTTTAACGTTGGCCTATCAAAAAGAATTTCTACGACGTGTTCAGAAAGAAACTTCGCTCAAAACCCTCTTAGAAGACGTTGAAAAAGGGATTCAAGACCCCTATACGGCTGCAACACAGGTCATAAGAAAAACATAAGTTATTTCAGCTATTTAAGTAAATTTTGATTATTTTTATTGCGCCCTTTTTAACTTATTTGCTACACTCAAATTTAGGTAGTATTCACGCCTTATAACCTAAAATCCGAAGTTTAAAGAAATAGGAGGAGCTCATGAGAGGAATTCAAGCGTTCTTTCTCTGTAGTACTCTCGTTATTTTTACTTCTGGAAGTTTGCTTTATGCCAAAAATTATCAACCCTCCCCTGAAACCACCGTTGTTCCAGGAGAACTTTTGGTGAAGGTCAAGGATTCTGTTGTGTCATCCTTTTTACTTCAAGAGCAACTGCATCAGTTAACCGGGGCAAAAGTAATACAAAATTTTAGCTTTATCCATGGTCTTCAGCATCTCACTGTTGGAAAAAAAGATCTCCAAGAAATGATATCTTATTACGAAGCGCAACCATGGGTGGAATATGCGGAACCCAATTTTATTTATACCATTGATGAGCCTCGGTTTTTAGGCGAAGCAGCAAAGCTTCCCAATGACGCTCTTTTTGGACAACTCTGGGGACTTCACAATACAGGGCAAAAAGATTCCAAAGGAAATGACGGGTTTGAAGATGCCGACATTGATGCTTTGGAAGCGTGGGAAACCACCCAAGGAGATAAAAATGTGTTAGTTGCGGTCATTGATACGGGGATTGATTATACTCAAGAAGATTTGGCAGCCAATATGTGGACCAACTCCGGTGAAATCCCTGATAACAAAATCGATGATGATAATAACGGTTTTATTGACGATATTCATGGCTGGGACTTTGCCAATTCGGATAACGATCCTATGGATGATCACAGCCATGGAACCCATGTGTCTGGAACGATTGGAGCCATTGGTAATAATGAAAAGGGAGTCATCGGCGTTTCTCCGAATATACGTTTGATGGCGGCAAAATTTTTAGGATCAGGGGGATCTGGAACATTGGCCGCGGCTGTTTCAGCCATCGAGTATGCGGTTAAAATGAAAGCTCAGATTTTAAATAATAGCTGGGGAGGGGGAGGCTATTCTCAAGCCCTCGCGGATAGTATTGAGAAGGCCAACAAAAATAATGTTCTTTTTGTGGCTGCCGCCGGAAACGATAGTTCGAATA
>JACPST010000045.1 GCA_016193165.1 Deltaproteobacteria bacterium | reverse complement strand
CAAAACCTATTTCTTGGGCTATTTTTACTGATCCTGAAATTGCGGGAGTGGGGCTTACAGAAGTGGAGGCCAAAGCCCAAGGAAAAGAGGTGGTCGTTGGAAAATTTCCTTTCTTGGCTTTGGGAAGAGCTTTGGCTGTTTCAGAAACAGATGGTTTTACCAAAATTGTAGCCGACAAAAAAACACACGAAATTTTAGGGGCCTTTATCGTCGGTGCCCATGCGTCTGATTTAATTTCAGAGGCAGCGCTGGCTGTGACGCATCATTTAAAACTCGAAGATTTGGCAGAAACGATTCACCCCCATCCCACACTCCCCGAAGTGCTGATGGAAGCCGCCGAGGCTGCTCTCGGAAAAGCGATTCATATTCCGAATAGGCCGTCTTCATAAGATCATTTTTCGGATTGACATTGTCGGCTCTTAATTTATCCTAGATAAAACTTTTAGAAAGGAGTTTTTAGTATGAAAAAAATTGTGTTGAGTTTGTTATTTTTAGGTATTTCTTTTCCAGTATTTTCTTCTGACTCTGTAAACGGTTTTGTGGAGCAAGTCGCTGCTGGAGAACTTGATCCCTATTTTGGGGATGCGTGTGTGGTGGTGCTCAGAACACAAGAGAATCGCCTTTTAGGCCTTGTAAATCGTGATATAGAATGCACAACCGATTCTTCTGTCGCGGCATTAGAGGCGCTTCGTTGGAAATGGATTTCTGTGGATCGTTCTGGTTTGGATCGAATTAGAAATAAAAGGGATCTTAAATTCTTAAGAGAAGAAATAAATAAAAAGGCTATGTATTATGAGTGGGATGGGGTGATTGATTCAGAACTTTCTGTTTCTTTTGAGAAAGTTGAAACATTAGGACGAAAAATGATGCGAGAAGAAATTGGAGGCAATGCAGGCGCCTTAGAACTATATACTAAGGTACAGTATGATCCTCGCACGGGATTGTCTTTGCGAGATGTCATTCGTCAGTTACTCTATGTTGAGACCGAGTATTTGGAAGATGTTTCTGTTTTAGATTTACCAGGGAGTGATGGTGAGCTTAAAAAGGCTGCCTTTGCCCTTATCCCATCTAAGTTTATTCCTGAAGATCAAGATCCTTGGGCTAAATTTAGAAAAAAACTTACAGATACGCTCATCGATCTTGCTAGCGAAACAACCCGCGATGAAAATGAGCGGAGGTATTTATTTTTTGATGGAGAGCTTGGGGGACGGGATAACTATTCAGCCTATTTTATTGCTGTCTATAATCGCAGAACTTCTGAAGTTGTGATCTTGATTCAAGGATATAGCGAGTAGCTCTCTGGAAGTTCTTGATTTAGAGGTAAAAGACTATCAAGAAGTCTGGCAGCTTCAAAAAGAGCTTGTTGCTCATCGGATAGAAAATAAAATTCCAGATACGCTTCTTTTGGTTGAGCATCCGCATGTTATTACCAAAGGACGTCGATCGAAAGCTTCGGATGTTGTAAACCCAAAAGTTCCTGTGTTTGAAGTCGAGCGGGGAGGGGAAGTCACTTACCATGGGCCAGGCCAGCTCGTCTGTTATCCTATTTTTTATTTGGGACATCATGCAGGCGTAAAACAGTACATGCGATCTTTAGAAGAAGTGGTGATTCAAACCTTAGAACATTTTGATATTCGAGGAGAAAGAAAAGAAGGCTGTACGGGCGTGTGGGTGGAGAATAAAAAAATTGCTTCTTTGGGAGTGGCGGTTAAAAAATGGGTAACGTATCATGGGCTTGCGCTCAATGTGAATACCGACCTCTCTTATTTTCAAATGATCAATCCCTGTGGCCTTGACTGCTCTGTGATGACGTCGATGCAAGCTCAAAGGTGCCTGCCACCTCAAAGAAGGAGGTGGCAGGCACCTTTGAGCTTTCCGATGGAAGAAGTGAAAGTTGAAGTGGTTCGTCAATTCGAGCTGGCCTTACTGTGATCTCCTTTTGTTAAAAGAAAATAGATCGCAGTCGATGCGCATCTGGAACCAGAATAAATATTTTTAAGTCCTTCTTTTGAAAATTAACGTAATTATTGAAAATTTGCGTTTATTGTGCAGAAGGCATAATCAATGGAGGAGTGAGAAAACATTTGGAGAGAGATACTCATAATTATGAATCATAAGTGGATTGGGGTGGTGGGGTGGCCGCTCAAACATAGTCTTTCAAAGCAATATCATGAAGAAAATATTCGAAAGCAGGGATTGGGCTGGGAGTTTAGGGTCCTAGAGTGGGCGCCTCAGAATTTTGAAAGAAATATTTTAGAACTTAAGCAAGATAGAACGTGTATTGGTTTTTCTGTGACAATGCCTTTTAAAGAAAAAATTATTTCTTATTTGGATGAATGCGAGGAATTCGCGCAGAACGTTTCTTCCGTGAATTGCGTGAGAAATGTGGGAGGAAAATGGCATGGGACGAATACGGATGCGCCAGGATTTTTGACTCATTTAAACCAATGGAATCCTGTGCCTTCTAAAACAGTGACTATTGTGGTTATTGGCACGGGGGCAACAGGGCGGTGTTTAAGTTTTGCATTGGCTCAGACTGGGTATCAAAATTTTGTTCTGATCAATCGTACATTTGAGAAGGCTCAAGAATGGAGTGAAAAACTAGGGTGCTATTTTCCAGATATAGGAGTTGAAATTGGGAAGTGGGGAGATTTATCTGTTAGCAAAGAGATCCTTCGACGCGGAGCCTGCCCTCTGCGAAAGCAGGGGGCGTCTCAGGATGACATCAGGATGACGAATATTTTTATTTTAAATACGACTTCTCTAGGAATGAAAGGAGAAGAGCTGGAATGGTTAGACATTGCCCATCTTCAAAATCCCGTCTGGCTTTTTGATGCAACCTATAATCCCTCAGAAACTCTTCTTATTCGCCAGTGTAAAAGCCGCTGTTTTTATACGATGAACGGCTGGCCACTGTTTGAAGCACAGGCTAGACTTGCTTTTAAAATTTGGAAATCGTAATTACGCTGCTTTTTTCTTGGGCATGGGATGCTTGTGCGCTTCTGGTTTAGAAGTTTGGCCTGGATGTTGTCCCTTCCGCTGTGCTTGCCCAGTTTGGGGTTCTTTTTGAGGCTGCTGCTCCATAGGTTCGGGAGTTACACGACCCACTGAAGCGGGTACCCCGGGTTGTAGTGAAGCAGGTTGAGTTAAAATAGGATGTGGTTTGTAATTTAAATCTCCTTCAAGAGGGTATTGATGTTTGACCCATTCTTCCAGCCCTCCCTCTATGTTCCATACACGAAAGCCCATTTTTCCTAAGATTTCTTGAGCAAATTCAGCCCCTTTACATACGTGATTGGCCGAATAGACGATAATATCAATGTGGCGGCTAAGCCATTGATTGGCTTTGGCTTCCAGATCTGCCAAGGGGATATTAATGGCCCCTGTGATATGGAGTTTATGAAAATCTTTGTCTGAGAGCACATCTACAAGAATAAAATCCTCGTGCGTATCAATTTTATTTTTAAATTCTTCACAGGTTAGGGTTTTATTTTTCTTCATTATTTCCTCCTCCTTTTTTTGATCTCTCTTCTTATCGGTCGTTCCATCCCCAGACTTAAGCCTGTGACTCAGACTTAAGCCTGATAATCTCCTTTACTTTCATGACAAGCAAGTGAAGACAGGTGTGATTTCCTATGGAGTGTCTTCCTATGGCTATGATATTCGCGTATCTAACGAGTTTAAAATATTTACCAATGTGAATAATTCCATTGTCGATCCTAAAAATTTTGATTCGAAATCTTTTGTCGATTTCAAGGGAGATGTCTGTATTGTCCCTCCCAATTCTTTTGCCTTAGCTAGAACCCTTGAGTATTTTCGTATTCCAAGAAGTGTTTTAGTTGTCACATTGGGGAAAAGCACGTATGCTCGCTGTGGAATTATTATTAATGTAACTCCTCTGGAGCCTGAATGGGAAGGCCATGTGACTTTGGAAATTTCAAATACGACTCCTTTGCCTGCTAGAATTTATGCCAATGAAGGGATTGCGCAGCTCCTCTTTTATGAAAGTGACGAGAACTGCGCGACTTCTTATAAAGATCGTCATGGTAAATATCAGGGGCAAAGAGGAATTACTCTTCCTAAGTTATAATGTCCATTCGCAGCTACGAACATGCATTAACGTACCTTTTGGCGCTTGAAAAAAAAGGAATCTTTTTAAGCGTTGAAGCGACACAACAAGCCTTAGCGTGTTTGGGAAATCCTCAGAAAAATTTTCCTTCTGTCTTAGTGGCCGGGACCAATGGCAAAGGGTCTACCGTTGCGATGCTCAGTTCTATTTTAAGACAAGCCGGCTATCGGGTTG
>JACPST010000108.1 GCA_016193165.1 Deltaproteobacteria bacterium | reverse complement strand
TTCGGCAGTCAATTCTGGACTAATTGTTAAAAGCATGGTGGCATCAGCTGTATTCACATTCATCCCCTCTGTAGGATACATGGTTACGTAGGGTAGAAGCAAGTTAAAGATGGTATCGTCGTTAAATCCTTCGATGAGACTTAGCTCTGAAACAGTATCCAGGGGGGCATTTTTGGATCGATAGGGGGTGGATAGGCGGCTATAATAACTTTCTTCATCGCCTCCCCCCACGCGGCTCGTATCCTTATCTATCCAATCGATAATGTTATTGATAAGATCCGTGAACTGAAGATCTTTATAGGCTTGAAGAAATTCTTCATCGGTTGCTTTTTTATTTTCAAAGATGCTGTCGAGCTGGCGGATGATGGCAGGTCGGTTTTGAATATTTTCAAGATCATTTAAGTTAATTTTTGAGCCTTCGTCTTGAATGGTGACATGAATTTTGCCATCAATTTTAGATTTCTGGGTAAATTCTTCAAGGGCTCTTTCCTTGCCAAAGGTTGCTTTTTTGGTGGCAATGGGAGGATAGATAAATCCAAACTGCCAAATTTGATCGAGCAACCTTTCTTGAAAACCCGGGATTTGTTTGACCATGGGATTGTCTTTCAGTAATTTATAAACTTTAAGTTCTAGAAGAGAAAAGTAGATGCCGGATCTGGCCAAGGCCTGGGCTTTTAGGGCATTTTGAAAATTTTTGGAAATTCGTAAGTTGACTTGAGAACCAAATGTAAATTCTACCATCATGATGGCCAACATTGAGATGGAACTAATGACTAAAATCAGCGCCACCCCTTTTTTATTCCAAAATCTCATGGGGTTTGTCCTTGTGGTTGAAGTTCTTCATTATTGGGATTTGCAACCATGATTTTGGTTGAGTACTCAATTTCTTTTTGATTTTGGAGAACGATGAGTTTGATTTCCACCGCCTCGGGAAAACGATCCTCGGTGTCACGTTTTGAAGTGTCCCATTCTTCGAACCATCGATCTTTTTTTTGGGAGTAGTATTTGAATTGAACCTCTTTGATATGTTCAATCAAAATAAAGGGTTCTCCCCCTTTTTCTTGATCCTCATCGATAATGGGAGATTTTCGACGAGAGAGAGAATACTGACCGCTTTTTTCAGAATCTCTCTCTTTTTCAGAGGAGGATATTAACGCATAGCCCACTTCGCAGCCTTCTGATTCGTGCGTGTTGTCATACAGCCTTCGGTTTGAAAGAGAGGTGAAATGAAGCTGATCGGATCGTCCATTAAAATAGGTTTTGAACCACCGGGAATGGTCTTGTGTAAAGAAAGCGCCTTCGGCAGCAGGTTTTTTAACATGGAAGGCTAAGGAGATATCTCGGGTTAGAAAATTCATAGCGGTTCGGATGCCATGCGTTTCATCCCATTCACGCTCCGCTCTTTTTTTCACTGCCATGCCTCGTCCAATGGCCGTGGCCGTGGCCATGGCGATAAATGAAAAAATAGACATGGCGACGATGACTTCAATCAGAGTAAATCCAGATTGGAAATTTTTTTTCATAAGGGGAGAGGAGCTTTGTAATCAAAAAGATGTGTTGTAATAGAAACTTTTCTTTCAGCTTCTCCTTCTTTCCAAAAAACAGTGACGGTAATTTCTTTGGAAGAATTTTGGATAAATTCTGAAATTTTAGGTAAATAGGCTGTCAAAGGAGAAGGAGGGGCTTCTTCTCCACCGGCCGCGGCTTGGGCCATGTCGGCTAAAAACGAAAGATCATATTTAAAGTCCCGGGAGATTTCTTCCCAGCGATAGGCGCTGCGAGTTCCTTCAAATTTTCCGTCTTCTTTTTCTGGAATTTCTGAAAGAGATTTTCCTTTATATTTTAAAACCATTTCCGAAAGTTTTTCTTGAGCCAAAAGGGTGGCTGTGGTCATGCGTTTGGAATGAGCACTGTTTCTTAAGCTCATGTTTTGAGTATCCACCAAAACTAAAAAGGAAATGACAAAAATGGACATCGCAATCAAAACTTCAACGAGGGTTAAACCCTTATGGTTTAGCTTCACTATCATAGGGGTAAATTTTGGCAATTCCAGTTAAAGGTTGAACCACAATCGTGTAGATGTCACCTGCTTCGCTTTCCAGTCGGATGCGAGTTTGTTCGACATAGCCACTGGGGAAAAAATGCGTATACGCGTGGCCTTCTGTGACAGGATCTTTTGAGATCTCTGTTTTAATATCTTTAAATTTAATTCTTTTTTCAAGTTGCACGGGTTTTTTTAAGTGTTCTTTGTCCTCGGTAAACTTAGGCCCTGTTTTTTTTTCTTCATCCCATAGATCTTTGGACTCTTCTGGAGAAGTCAGCCGCACCGTGTCCAAAGATTTCTCCACAGAATAGGTTTGATTGGCAAGATCATAATGCAGCCTGTACGTTGCATTTTTAATGGCCGATTGATTGTACAAAAAACGAATGGTTCCAGAGAGCATCCGAGCTTGTTTTTTGATATGAAGCTTGAGTTTATTTTGAAAACGAGGAAGGGCAATCACTGTAAAAATGGCAATAATAGCCATGACTACAATAATTTCAATGAGCGTTAATCCTTGAGAGTGCCCATGCGAATTAGAGATCGCCGCTTGAGATGTCCGCACCTTTTCCTGTGCCCCCCTCTT
>JACPST010000141.1 GCA_016193165.1 Deltaproteobacteria bacterium | reverse complement strand
TTTCCTCTTCACGAAGATTTTGAAACAAGCGATGTTGCAAGTTACGAAGATCTTTCGTAACCCATAAGGCGGCGAACACGCCGGCCAATGACTTCGATAGGATGATTGAGGTTTTGAGAAGAAAGTTTTTGGTATACAGGAAGTCCTTTTTGATTTTCGCATAGCCACTCTTTAGTAAATTTTCCAGATTTTACTTCTAAAAATATTTTTTCCAATTTTTTTCTAACCCTTTGATCAATCAGACTGGCACCCCGCGTCATCCCGCCATAATGAGCCGTACGGCTAATAACCTTTTCCATTCCCGAAATTCCACCTTGATGCAAAAGATCAACAATAAATTTCAGTTCATGAAAACATTCAAAGTAGGCCGCCTCAGGGGAGAGCCCCGCTTTTACCAATGTTTCAAAAGCAGCCTTCATCAGCTCTACCACTCCTCCACATAAAACGGTTTGCTCGCCAAAAAGATCCGTCCATGTTTCCTCTGGGAAAGTCGTCTCAAAAATAGGAGCATTTTGACAACCCGCCGCTTTGGCAAAAGCTAAGGAAAGTTTTTTAGCCTCTCCAGACATATCTTGGTGAATCGCCATCAGAAATGGCAACCCCTTTTTTTCTAAATATGCTTTTCGAAGTGTGGGACCTGGCCCTTTAGGAGCAACTAAAATAACATCGATAAATTTCGGAGGGATAATTTTTTGAAACGTAATATTAAACCCATGAGCAAAAACCAGTGTCATCCCTTTTTTTAAAATGGCTTGCACATATTCTTTATAGACTGAAGCCTGAAATTCATCGGGGTGTAAGAAGCAAACAAGATCTGATCCCTCTAATGCCTGTTCAATCGGAAGCGCTTTGATCCCTTCTTTTTTAGCCTTTTGAAAAGAAAAACTTTTTGGACGTAGCCCCACAACGACTTTACAGCCACTATCGCGCAAATTTAGCGCCTGCGCCCGCCCCTGGGAACCATAGCCTAGTATCGCAATCCTCTTATTCTTAAGAGGCGCCAAACAAATATTTTTACTTTGATGTGTTTTCATCCCCTATCCCCATATCATACTTATAATGATTGTAAATACATGGACAAATTTAGTAAAATAGCTGTGTGCGCTACCATAGGGGGTATCTGGAAAAATACTGGAAGTTTCTGTATTCTCTAGATGCGTTTCTTTTTGTCGTTGCGGTCTTCTATATTCTTTCCCTGGTAATGGAGGCGGGATTTTTTCTCACTCCTCAACTAAAACTCATCCTGGGCTATTTTAACCTTTTTGTTTTAGGCATTTCTCTCTTAGAGCTCATCACCAAATTTACGCTGAGTTCTTCCAAGTCTTATTTTTTCAGCGATGAATATTGGGATGTTGTTTTTACCAATCTTCTCTTGCTCGTCACCTTATATGTTGTCTATGTTCACTTTTTTGAGAAGGGGCTTCCCTTTCATCCTGCTCTTTTAATTACTCCCCATGAACTTCATTTAATCTTACTCCGTGCTGTTCTCCTGATGAACATTTTTATCCAATTTAAAGAATTTAATAAAATTCTTTTGGGACTTAAGATTACCCCTTCTCAGCTTCTCGTGGGAGGTTTTTTTCTGACCATTACTTTAGGAAGCCTGCTTCTTTCGCTGCCTCATGCGGCCACTCAAAAGACTTCTTTTATTGATGCTCTTTTTACATCAACTTCCGCCACCTGTGTCACAGGCCTGATTACCTTACAACCAGGAACTCATTTTACCTGGCTAGGACAGTGGATTCTCATGGGCCTTATGCAAATAGGCGGACTCGGAATCATGACCTTAAGCGCTTTTATGGCCTTGCTTTTGATGGGGCGCTTTGGAATTGAAGGTCGAAAAATCATGTCTGAAGCCGTTGAAATCAAAGGCCAACATCAGCTTTATTTTCTTTTGAAAGAAATTATTGCATTTACGTTTATTGTGGAAGCCTTAGGAACCATCATCTTTACATGGCGCCTCTATCCCATCTTTAATAACTTCTCCAAAGCTCTTTACTTTGGACTTTTTCACGCCATCTCAGGCTTTAATAATGCCGGTTTTTCTCTTTTCACGGATAATCTGATTCGTTTTCAAAAAGATCCTTATGTGCTTTTAACAATGAGCACCCTTGTCATTTTAGGAGGTATTGGTTTTTTGGTGATCGCAGATGTCTTAAATTACATCACCGCGGATAAAAAATCCCACCGCTTTCGTCATTTATCTCCCCAAACAAAACTTGTTTTAGGATTGACCACAGCCTTAATTTTGGGAGGAACAGCTCTGATTTTCTTTACTGAAAATACGGGTGAATTTGCAGCTTTGCCGCTCCCCTATCAAATTCTGAATGCTTTTTTTATGGCGGTCACTCCTCGTACGGCTGGGTTTAATACTGTGGACGTTGGACTTTTAAGCCCTGCAACCCTTTTAATGGTTATGATGCTCATGGTCATTGGAGGAGGATCCGGATCCACAGCAGGTGGAATTAAAGTAAATACCCTAGGAGTTTTGATGGCCCTTCTTAAAACAACCGTTTTAGCCAGGAGTAAAGCTGTTATTTTTGAAAGAACAATTCCGATTTTTACAATTCATAAAGCTATTGCCGTTACTTTTTTTGCAGCTTTACTGACCACTTTTGGAACACTTTTTATCCTGATACATGATAACTTTCCTTTTGTGCAAACCCTCTTTGAAATTATCTCCGCATTTAATACAGTTGGGCTTTCTATGGGAATCACTTCACAACTCAGTGATTTTGCCAAAGTCGTTGTTGTTATCATGATGTACTTAGGGCGTATCGGGCCGATCGCGTTTGTCATCGCTCTCGCCAAAAAAGAAAAAGAAGAAGTTCATATTGACTATCCTGAAGAAAATATCGTAGTAGGGTAATCGCTCACTTTTGGGTTGATACGGCGTTTACTGTTAAGAAATCATTAAAGTTAATTTATTATTCTACCGAAAAAGGAGTAAGAATAGATATGAAACAATTTGCCGTTATAGGATTAGGAGACCTTGGCTTTAACGTGGTGGAAGCGCTTTCCAAGGGGGAAGCTCAAATTATTGCCGTAGATAGCGATCCTGCCAAAGTTGCTAAAGTCAAAGACATGGCCACCCATGCCCTTCAACTCGATAGCACCAATGAAGAAGCGCTTCTAGAAGCCGGAATTCCGGAAGTAGATGCAGCTGTGATTTGCATTGGAAGAAATCTCCAAGACAATATTCTTACAACTGCTATTTTAAAAAGACTGGGAGTTTCTGAAATTATTGTTCGCGCCTCTTCTGCTCTCCATGAACAAATTTTGAGAGAAATTGGGGCCACACGGGTTGTGAACCCCGAAAAAGATTTGGGGATTCGAATTGGACGACAACTCTTATTTTCAAAATTAGAAGACTCTGTCGATCTTGCTCAAGGATATGTGTTGGCAGATGTCAAAATCCCCAAACAATTTATTGGAAAAACACTGGGAGAAATTCAGCTTAGAAAAAAATACAGGCTCAACGTCATTGCGATTAAAAAAACAAAAAAAATGGGACGCAGAGCGGGCGATCAATCCGTTGTCCAAGAGTATAATAGCCTTCCCGAAGCAAATGACGTCTTAGATCCAGAATGTTTATTAGTGGTGGTGGGGCAAAAAGAAGATATCGATCGAATTACAACCCTCGATTAACACACGCGTATGTTAAAAACTCATTCCTTCTTGAACATTCCTCAGTTTCTTTCGCATGAGAGCTATAAGCTCATCATATGATTTTGTCGTAATGACATGATTAAATTGGCTTTTTAAACTATCAGTCCACCATTCTCCTTCCAGATTTACATCATAAATTTTCCACTGACTCCCTCGTTTGATCAACCGATAACGAAGATGGATGACTTTATCTTTGACACGAACTTTACAAAGAACGTCTGCTCGCTTTCCCTCTTCCAAGGAGGTTGGTTTTTTATACATAAAATGAACATCTTTGAAAAACTCTCTGGCTCTAGGATACACAATCCCCTCTACCAGCTCCTGCAAAAGCTCTAAAAATTTCTTTTTTTCACTGGCTTTGACGATCCAATATTGATCCCGCCATTTTTTGGGCATGGAATCCGTCCCTAATCTTTCAAAATCAATAAACTGCGCAATTTGTTCATGAAACTTTTGATTGGTCTTGCGATATTCTTGAAAGAGTACCTTATCCTTAGAAACTGCTTCTTTCATTTGCTGATCTGCCACAATATTTTGGGAAATAACAGAAACGAGAGCTTCGATAGTTTGAACAGGATTTTTTTCTTCCGCAAAAGCCGTGGTGATGGAAAAAAATAAGAAAAACCACTTCATATAAGATTCAATTCTACAAAAAGAAACTCTAAATGTAAAGAAAGACACTAAGAAAGCTCTGAAAGCTTTTGAATCAAAAGAAACACAGGCGGGCGATCATCCGGACGTTGGCTGGGATATCCAAATCGATAAACGCCCTGACGATCAAAAATAAAGTTCCCACCAAGTTGATAAATATCTTCTTTTGTTTTTTCAATCTTTTTTCCTTGAGTCAGATACCGCGCATAATTCATCACGGTTTTAGGATGAAAAATTTGAAAAAAAGCGCCTTTTTGTAACCCCAAAAGACGATAGAATTTCCGCTGCGAATCGCTAAAAATCGGGTACCGCCACTGATGAATCTTTTGATACGACTGAAGAGCATTCCAAGGAGCAAAAGAAACAATCACGACCTGCGCTCCGATCTTTTTAAACTCTCCATCCTGACGTTGCACCTCCCCGAGGTGCTCTTGGCAAGAGAGTCAGGCCAAATGGCGAAGAAAAATGAATAACGTCGGAGAGTGACAAAGCGTCTGAATATCTATCGCCTGCCCACGAAGATCTTGTAAAATAAGAGAAGGAAGCCTCTCTCCTATTTTTAAACTTGAAGTTGTCATCTTAGATTGAGTATACTTGATAAAATCATTTTGAAAAACAAAAAAGCTCTTGGATTGATTCTTTTCTTTGCGGGGTTGGCTGTGTTCTATTTCTTTACACCTCTCAAAAGTTTCTTCTCTCAAGAGAATATTGAAAATATCAAACAATGGATTTTACAAAAAGGGCCCCTCGCCCCTGCTTTTTTTATTGTCCTCTATAGCCTCTCGACCCTTCTTTTTATCCCAGGCTCCATTTTGACCATCTTAGGGGGACTTATTTTTGGGGTCACCCGAGGCACTCTTTTTGTCTTAGTGGGCGCCAATATTGGTGCTTTGGCTTGTTTTTTTATCGCTCGCTATTTAGGTCGAAAAACGGTTCACAAATGGATTCATGGCAAAACAGAAAAATTAGAACAAAAAATAAAATCCCATGGTTTTTATGTGGTCTTTTGGTTGCGCATCATTCCTACATTTCCCTTTAGTGTTTTAAATTATGTTTTAGGACTCACCAGTGTCACTTTTAAAGATTATGCATGGGCTTCTTTTCTAGGAATGATTCCGGGCACATTTGTGTATGTGAGTCTTGGAAATGCGGCTTCCCGCATTTCCTTATCGAATCCGAAAGTATGGATTCAGCCTGAAGTCTGGGGACCTTTTTTACTTGTGATTTTACTCTCTTTCATCCCCAAACTTTTTAAGAAAAAACAAAAAGAATTGGAACAGCTTTCCGATGAATAGTCCAACATACGATTTGATTGTCATTGGCGGTGGCTCCGGAGGCTTAGTGTGCGCTGCTGGAGGAGCAGGATTAGGCGCCAAAGTCGCTCTCATTGAAAAGAAAAAATTAGGGGGTGATTGTTTAAATACGGGCTGCGTGCCTTCGAAAGCTCTCATTCGCTCAGCCAAAATCATTCACACTCTAAAAAAAGCCAAAGCCTATGGGATTAAAGACTGCCATTTTCAGTTTGAGTTTTCTGACATTATGAACCGGGTCAAAGCTATCCAAAAACAGCTTGAGCCTCATGATTCACCTGAGAGATTTCGCAGCTTAGGGGTTGATGTTAAATTTGGAAACTATACTTTTAAAAATAGCCATGAACTTACCAATGGAGAAGAAACGATTCGAGGAAAAAGAATTGTCATTGCCACAGGCTCCTCCCCTTTTGTCCCTCCCATTCCAGGATGCGAAGAACATAAATGTCTCACGAGTGATAACATTTGGAATCTCACAACACTTCCCAAACGATTAGCAGTCATTGGAGGAGGCCCAATTGGTTCAGAAATGGCTCAAGCCTTTGGGCGATTTGGAAGCCAAGTCACTTTGATTGATTTAGCCCATGGCATTCTTCCAAGAGAAGATGCCGACCTCAAAGACTATGTTCAAAATGCCTTCTTAGAAGATGGCATCCAGTTTCGATTTAATGCCCAACTTAAAAAAGTAAATCATGGCCACTCTTCTCATGTTGTAACCTTTGAATCTCAGGGCAAAGAAGAAACGTTAGAATGCGATGAAATCTTTGTAGCCGTTGGAAGAAAACCCAATATGGCAGGCTTAGATTTAGAAAAAGGTGGAATCGCCACAGACAAACGAGGCATTGTGATTAATGAATACTGCCAAACTTCGCTTCCTCACGTCTATGCTTGCGGAGATGTGGCGGGGCCTTATCAATTTACCCATTTTGCGGACTATCAAGCACGCCTTATCTTAAGAAACGCACTTTTCCCGGGGAAGACCAAAGCAGACTATCGTGTGGTTCCCTGGTGTACCTATACTGATCCTGAATTGGCACGCGTGGGGCTTTCCCAAACCGAGGCCAAACAAAAAAATATTCCTCACGATGTTTTTACATATGATCTTTCAGACTTAGATCGGGCGGTATGTGACAGCGAAGGACAAGGCCTTGTCAAAGTCATCACACACAAAGGAAAAGATACCCTTTTAGGTCTTATAAAGCATACAGGCCGCCTGTATTCGTTTAGCGTACCTTATAAGACCATGAAGGTATCTTTTTCTCGGCCCGATAGTTAATCAGGCCGGAAAGTTATTCACCCTTTAAAAGTATATCGAGTCGTGC
>JACPST010000140.1 GCA_016193165.1 Deltaproteobacteria bacterium | reverse complement strand
GAGAGAGAGAGCAAAAATATGGTGATTGATCTTATGGAAGAACAAAAATCTGTTTCTCAAAAAGGGGGAACCATGAGATTGGGGTCTTATCTGTGCACTCTCAAATCCAAAACTTTGGCCAAAACAGTGTATAAATCTTCTCAAGTCGCAGAGCGTCATCGCCATCGCTATGAATTTAATAACAAGTATCGAGAGCTTTTTGGAAAAAAGGGGATGGTCTTTAGTGGGATTTATGAAGAGAAAAATTTGGTAGAGATTATGGAATTGCCAGATCATCCGTGGTTTTTAGGTTGTCAGTTTCATCCGGAGTTTAAATCTCGTCCGCTCGTTCCCCATCCTTTGTTTGCTGATTTCGTTCGGGCCTCTTTGGAAAAAAAAAACGTGGCTCCAAAAAAAAGTCGGACGCGCGCGTCCCAAAAAAAAGATCTAAAAATTAGAATTGAACAGTATGCAGTGGCCTAGCATTCCTGAAGTTTTTATTTCTCAAGATCTTCTGCTGGGAGGGAAAAATCCTTTCGCCCTCATTGCAGGGCCGAATGTCATTGAGTCAGAGAAGATGACCTTTAAAATTGCAGAAGAGCTTTTAGATATCACGTCAACCCTTGATGTTCCTTTTATTTTTAAAGCGTCTTATGACAAAGCCAATCGTTCTTCTTTAAATTCCTACCGAGGGCCTGGACTTAAAGAAGGATTAGAAGTACTGAAACAAGTTAAAGCTCGGTACAAAATTCCTGTGATTACAGATGTCCATGCCGTAGACGAGGTAGGGGCGGTGGCGCAGGTGGTAGATATTATTCAAATTCCTGCTTTTTTGTGTCGACAAACAGACCTCGTTGTTGCCGCGGCTAAAACCGGAAAGCCGGTGAATATTAAAAAAGGACAATTTTTAGCTCCTTGGGATATTAAAAATAGTGTGCATAAGATTACTTCTCAAGGAAATCACGCCATTTTATTGACGGAACGGGGTGTTTCTTTTGGATACAATAATTTAATCGTGGACATGACGAGTTTTCCCATTATGCGTTCTTTGGGGTATCCGGTTATTTTTGATGTGACCCACAGTGTTCAACTTCCGACGGGGGGAGGCACTAGTACCGGTGGACGAAAAGAATTTATTCCCTCTCTGGCTCGAGCAGCTGCGGCTACCGGAATTGATGCTTTGTTTTTAGAAGTGCATCCAATGCCCTCAGAAGCGAAATGTGATGGGCCCAGTTGCACGCCCTTAAATCAAGTTGCCTCTCTTTTAGAATCCTTGAAGCCCATTGACGCCCATATTAAAGGACTTTGAAACCATGTCTTTAGAACAAGCCAAACGCGTTCTTCGTATTGAAGCCGAAGCGATTTTAAGTCTCATTGAAAAAATTGGAGCCGATTTTGATCGTGCTGTCGATCTTCTTTTGCAATGCAAAGGAAAAGTGGTGGTAACGGGTATGGGAAAATCTGGACAAGTCTGTCGAAAAATTTCAGCCACCCTTGCCAGTACGGGGACCCCTGCTTTTTTCCTCCATCCAGCGGAAGGCATTCATGGAGATTTAGGGATGCTCGCCAAAGAAGATGCCGTCATTGCGATTTCTTATAGCGGAGAAACAGATGAACTTTTGCAAATTCTTCCGATGGTCAAACGCCTGGGACTTCCCATTATTGCTTTAACGGGAAACGTAAGTTCAACGCTGGCTAAAACTGCGGATGTCGTCCTTGATTTACATGTACGCGAAGAAGCTTGTCCCATGGGACTTGCGCCAACAGCCAGTACCACCGCAACATTGGCTATGGGAGATGCGTTGGCTGTCTCTTTGCTTGAAAAAAGGGGATTTAAAGAGGATGACTTTGCGCTTCTTCATCCTGGAGGGACATTAGGTAGAAAACTTCTTTTTAGAGTGAAGGATCTCATGAAAACAGGCAAAGAGATTCCTCTTGTTCGTACCGACAGTGATATGAAACAAGTCTTGGTTGAGATTACATCAAAGCAGCTTGGAGTGACAGGAGTTCTCGATGAAGAGAGCCAGCTTATTGGGATTATTACAGATGGGGACTTAAGACGAGGACTTAATAAGAAAACAGATTTTTTTGATCAAAGACCTCTAGAAATTATGACCAAGGATCCCAAAACGATTCATCAAGAAGAACTTGCCGATAAAGCCCTCCATCTTATGGAAAAGCATTCCATTACATCTTTGTTTATTCTCAATGAAAAGTCTTATCCTATTGGAATCATTCATCTTCATGATCTTATTAAAGCGCGGATTGTCTAAAAAAATATAATCTGGCACAGTTTTTGCTTATTTGGTTTTTGACTTCATTATCCTTTAATGTTATCGTTAAATTTGTAAGGCTGAATTCATGTGTTAACCGTTAAAAGAGCATCTCCGTTGGGATTTGTCCTGGTTGCAATCGTTGTGGCAGAGGTCATTGTATTGATACCATCGAAACGCATTGACGAGAGTCAACCGGCTTCCTTTGCAACGCCTCGGGAAGAGGTGAATTTGAGCATTGTTGGGTTTCATGCGGTCAATCTGGATTCGGAAGGGCGAAGAGGAACGGTGGATGCAAAAGAAGCTGAAGTTTATAAAGAAAAAGGATTTGCTCTTTTAAAAGAAGTGGATGCTAAGATTTATACCAAGGGGGAGAATACCATTCGTATTCGCGCTCAAGAAGGTAAGTACTACTTAGAGAAAAAAGATATTGAGTTTTTCAAGGACATCGTCGCAACGTCTGAAAATTTAGGCTATGAATTTAAGACGAACACTTTGAAATATGAAGAGGGGCCAAATTTGCTTTCTACAGATGATCAAGTCTGGATTTCAGGCCCCAATCCGAAAGCTCCTTCCTTAGAAGCCACCGGTCAAGGCCTCAGAGGCAATACCAAAACAGAAGAATTTTCATTCCTAAAAGAAGTACGATGCAAAAAACATGATGTGGGGGCGGAAAGCCTCGAAATTGATTCTGACAAAGCCGATGTGTCTTTAAATAAAAATGAAGCGTTTTTTAAAGACAATGTTGTGGTGAGACAAAAAGATATGAATATTTTTACAGATCATTTTTTGGTGACCTATAATAGCCGAGATAAGGCCATTGAAAAAGCCAAAGCATTTGATGGGGTGAAAATTGTTCAAGGAGAACGCGTGGCCACTTGCCAAAAAGCGTTTATTCTCAATAAAGAACAAAAAATTGTCATGACAGGGCATCCCAAAGTGGTTCAAGGGGAAGATGTGGTTCAAGGCAAGATTGTCATCTTTTTTACGGGAGAAAATAAGATTTTATTTGATGAGGCGGTTGGAGAAGTCAAAAACTTAGGGGAAGAAAAAATAGATTTTACACAATAGGGGCTACACCGTGGCCTTAATCCTATGCATCAACTCAAAATTCAAAAGGTGAGCAAAAGTTTTAAAGATCGGAAAGTGGTGGATGATGTGTCTTTTGATGTGCATTCAGGACAAATCATAGGACTTTTGGGCCCCAATGGAGCTGGGAAGACCACCAGTTTTTATATGGTGGTGGGGCTCTTAAAGCCGGATCATGGCGCTGTTTATTTTGATGAGACTTTGATTACGTATCTTCCCATGTACCGACGGGCAAGAATGGGGATTAGCTATTTGCCGCAAGAGCCTTCTATTTTTAGAAAACTTTCTGTGCGAGACAATATTATGGCTGTTTTAGAAAATATGAACTTAACCCAAGAAGAAAGAGAAGGCAGGCTTGAGAGCTTGCTCGAAGAATTGAATATCGCGCACATTGCGGAAAGTCGTGCCTTTCAGCTTTCAGGAGGGGAGCGCCGTCGGGTAGAAGTGGCCCGAGCTTTGGCAACCAATCCTGCTTTTATTTTGTTGGATGAGCCTTTTGCAGGAATTGATCCGATCGCGGTCATTGAGCTTCAAAAAATTATTCGGCAACTGAAGGAACGAGGCATTGGCGTTTTAATTACCGATCCCCCTTGGCCAGGGAAACCTATTTGGGAGAAAATTTTAGACTTTAGGAAGAAAATTTATGGCGATTGGAATGAAACAAACGTTAAAGCTCTCTCAATCGCTGGTCATGACACCTCAGCTTCAGCAGGCGATTAAGCTTCTTCAGCTTTCTCGTCTTGAACTTGAAAATTTGGTGACACAAGAAATGATTGAAAATCCTGTGTTAGAAGAATCTCCAGAACACGACGAAGAAGAATCTCGTAAACAAAAGATGGAAGAAGATCGTTATGCCTCTCAAGAAAAACAAGAAAAGATTGTTGAAGGAGAAGATTCTTTTGATTGGCAATCTTATGTAGAAAGCTATCAGCCTGTGGCTCCTTTGCCGATTTCCAAAGGAGAAGAGGCGGCCTCTTTTGAAAATGTGATTACGCGTACGACGAATCTGCAAGATCATCTGATGTGGCAGCTTCAAATGACTCACTTTACTAAAGAAGAAGAGCGTATGTGCCAAATCATCATTGGAAATCTGAATGAAGATGGATATCTCAACACTTCTTTAGAAGAATTAGCGGCCAAGGAGGGATTTCCTTTAGAAGATGCGGAGGCCGTTTTAAAGGTCATTCAAGAGTTTGACCCTGTGGGTGTTGGCTCACGAGATTTAAAAGAATGTTTATTGGTTCAAGCCAAACAACTGGGTCTTAAAGATAATACTGTTGAACTCATTATTCGTGACTATCTTCATCATTTAGAAAAGAAAAATTATTCAGCGATTGCTAAAGCTCTTGATCTTCCAATGGAGCGGGTGATTGAGCTTTCTAAGATTATTTTTGAAATGGAACCTAAGCCCGGTCGATCTTTTTCCAGTATTGATACCCATTATATTACACCGGATGTCTACGTATATAAAATGAACGATCAATATGTGATTTCTTTAAATGAAGATGGGCTGCCACGTCTTAAAATCAGTAATTTTTATAAGAATGCATTGCAAGGGAAAGAAGCTTCCTCTTTGACAAAAGAATATATTCAAGACAAGTTACGTTCTGCCGTGTGGCTGATTCGCTCTATTCATCAACGCCAGAGAACGATTTATAAGGTGACCGAAAGCATTGTAAAGCATCAACTTGATTTTTTGGAGAAGGGACTAGAACGCTTAAAACCGATGGTGCTTCGAGATGTAGCGCAAGATATCGGCATGCATGAATCGACGGTAAGTCGTGTGACGACCAATAAATATGTGCATACGCCCCAAGGAATTTTTGAACTGAAGTTCTTTTTTAACAGCAGTATTGGACGAATGGGGGACGTTGAGGTGGCCAGCGAAAGTGTGAAGGATAAGATTAAAAAAATGGTCACCAGTGAAGATGTTCGCCATCCTCATTCGGATCAAAAGATTGTAGAGATGTTACAAGCAGATGGGATTAACATTGCTCGAAGAACGGTGGCCAAATATCGGGAGATGCTCAATATTCTGCCGTCTTCAAAGCGCAAAAAGTTTTTTTAAAGGAGGACATTTATGGATATCCATCTCACATTTAGGCACTTGAAGGCGACAGATGGGTTAAAGACTTATACAGAGGAGAAAGCAGAAAAACTTCTCAAGTATTTGTTAAAACCCTCAAAAATGAATGTGATTTTTTCAATGGAGCGTTTTGTGCACAAGGTGGATATTACGCTTTTTGAGAAAAATCATATTTTTAAAGCACAGGGAGCTACCAATGACATGTATGCTTCCGTGGATCAAGCGATCCACAATCTAGAGCAACAATTACGTCGGTATAAAGAAAAGATAAAAAATCATAAAAATTATTTTAAAACGCCAGAGGCTCTTTTAGAAGAAGCACATTCGCTTCATGATGAAAAGAGTCTATCGGTAGAAAGGCCAACGAATCGCGTGGCAACGAAAAAGAAAATTGCCTGAAAAAGTGAATTCATGCGCATTGTCATTATCACAGGCATATCAGGATCAGGTAAAAGTACAGCGCTTCATGTATTGGAAGATATTGGGTACTTTTGCATTGATAATCTTCCTTTTGCGCTTTTACCGAAGTTCTTAGAGCTTTCCCGAAGTTCCCAGGAAGAAATTTCTAAAATTGCGGTAATGATGGATTTGCGCTCGCGTGATTTGAAAGATACGCATTTTTTGGATGTCAAAAAATTAAAAGATCAAGGCCACAGCGTGGACATTTTATTTCTGGAAGCCTCTGAGGAGATAGTGCTTAGGCGTTTTCAAGCCACACGTCGAAAACATCCTTGGCCAGGAAATCTTCCAGTGCAAGAAGCCATTCGAGAAGAAAAAAAACTTCTTACGCCCATCAGAAAATTAGCTGACTTTACGGTAGATACCTCTGATCTCAATGTGCATCAGTTGCGAGCCTTTATTCTTAAAACGTTTAAGAAGGCGGAAGTGGGCCAAGAGATGCAAGTGTCTCTTTATTCATTCGGGTATAACTATGGAATCCCATCAGATGCGGATCTGGTGATTGATGTGCGTTGTCTTCCTAATCCTTTTTTTGTAGATCGGCTTAAAGATTTAACAGGAGAATTTCCTGAAATTATTGAATACCTTCTTTCCCACAAAGAAACCCATGATTTTTTAAATAAGTTTTATGATCTGATCGATTACTTGATC
>JACPST010000139.1 GCA_016193165.1 Deltaproteobacteria bacterium | reverse complement strand
AGCGAACAAAACTTCCCCCTGAAAATCCTTTGAGCTCCTCAGAAAAATAGGCCACCATATCTCCTCGATACATTTCGCCATCCACCAGCACATCAACACCAATTTTTTCTTGAAAATCAATCCACTCACGCGTAGCCTTTTCTTCTAACTGACGAAGATCTTTTGCACTGATTTCTCCTTTTTCACGCTTGGCACGAGCTTTTTTGATGGTGTCAGGTTTAGGAAAACTTCCTACAGATGTTGTTGGAAATAAGGGAAGATGAATCCCTAACTCTTTTAATTTATCAACGGCGGGTTTCATTTTTTTATGCTCCTCTCTGATATTCATGTTTAATATCCTCTAAAAGCTGCAGCTTTTTGAATGCTTTGTCTCTAGGCAAGTATTCTAATCCACAAGAGGTTGTCACATAACACACCCCATTTTTGAGCACTTGATCCAAAGAATGAAGCGCTTTGGCGCCTTCTTTAGGATTTTCAAGTTTTGTGTTTCTGCCATCCAAAAGCCCCAAGGCTAATTCTTTATCTGATCCTTCTTTTTGAATATGCCTTAAAAGTTTGGAACTATACGTGCTATCCAACCCCAAAACATCTGCAGGGAGCTCTTGAAGTTTCGAATAAAAAGGAACGACATCTCCAAAGTAGGTTGTAAGCCAAAGTTTTGACTTTCCTTTCTGCTCTGCTAAGGCCGCAAGGGATGCTTGCGCCCAAGCCCAATTGGGCTGAACTAAAGTATAGCCAGGCTCTTCGATTTGGATATGAGAAACGCGAGCCTCGGCCAACTCTTCAACTTCTTCGGCCAAGATTTCTGTAAGAACCTGAGCCGCCTCTTCCACAGATTTATAAACTGGGGTTTCAATCTTTGATAAAAGCGCCAAGGTATAGGGACCTGTGAGTACCGCCTTAGATTCTTCCTTGGCAACTTTTTTTAAAAACGATACTTCATCTTTGAGCAGAGAGGATTTTCTGTACAAGGGACCTACAATTTTACGCTGTCTAAAATAAAAATTGGTATCAAAAAAACGAAGCAGCCCCCCGATTTCAACTCCCTCTAATCCTTTCATAAGGTAAGAAAGAGGATCATTCCAGTGAATCTGTCCATCCGTCACAATATCTACGCCCGCTTTTTGTTGTTCTTCGATTACGTCGCGAATGGTTTCTTTTTGAGCTTCTAAAACTTGATCTGCCGTTATTTTTTGACGATCAAACAAATGATATGCCCGTCTTAACTTATGTTGTTCATCTGTTTCTCCAATTTTAGGATAATGACTATGGCTGGCACATTTTAATTTCATGCGACTTCTCCTTTCGGTTTAGGACTCTCTGAAAACTTGCGACTATATAACGCAATTTGCTTTAAATTTTTTGCGCATTTTTGTTCCTGACCGACGGACACTTGTGATGTTCCACATGCAGGACTCATGAGCAATCTGGACAATATAGTCAGGATTTGATCCTTTTTCAAACATTTATTTTGCAGCGATTGAATAAAAAAATTGGGTTTAAAATCCACAGAAAAAGAGACAGGTACGACACCCCACATGAGCCATCCTTTTTTTAGAAATGAAAAAAGAGCTTCAGGTTCTTCAAAAAGCGCATCGCCTGAGCGCCTGAGTTTTATGAAAAATAAACTCCTTCAAATATTCATAAATGGGAGGGTGATCCAAAACCAATTTTTGATCTGAGCAAAAAAGATGACTCGCAATCGTATACGGGCTTGTGACTTGAAGTTTCACAAGAGGAGCCTTTTTGCTTTTTTGAATAAACGCATCCAGTGCTCCTAAAAAAGAAAATGAAAAGGATTTGTGCTCTAACTTTTTCGGCTCAAAAGTATCTAAATCGATGAAAAGCCTGTTGCCTGCTTTTGTAAACCCCGGAAAATCTTCCAAAAACTGATAGAGCATCTGCTCATGTAAATGCCGCTTGGGCAGTTGTGGTAAAAAAGGAATTTCATAGTGAGCAAATACATGCTCAATGGCCTGAGAGACGGAAGTAAAAGGCAAGGAACCAACGCCTGTAGTCGAACACGGAACGGGTTGTTGAAAAAGGCTCATCTGCGTCGTTGCCCTCGTCGGCTCTCCTTCGACGTACCACTCAAGTACGCCTCAGTCGCGCCTCCTCGGGCGCCTAGCATCTAAACCTTTTTGAACAACCCATCTAAAATAGACTATGCTGCTAATCACTTTTCTCCGCGGAATTTACAGATGATTCAAGTTCCTGACTTCTTTTTTGATAGAGTTCTCGAGTTGAGGCGACTTTTTTCTCATAGCGTTGGTAATCCTGCCAATAGTTTCGTTCCATTTCCCCTAGCTCTTCCACCTCATTATTATTCCACCGCTGAATTAAATAATAAATCAGAAAAAGCCTTTTATTGGCATAACTTTTCATTGTTTGCTCGAAGGCTTCGTGAGAAATGGCCAATTCTTCTTTCTTGGAACTCAAAGCAATGGCCTTTTCAAAAGTCTGAAGGGTCTGATTGGCTTCCTCATCCGAAACTCCTATTTGCTGTTCATAGTCTTTGACCATGTAACCTTTCACGGTATCTCCCGTAAAGATCAAAAACGCGGGATCTGTGATGTAATCCGACAAAACCCAATAAAGCACATCATGGGTTTCAGGGATATCTGAATAAATACGATGCCCCACATCCAATGCAAGCGCTCCCCAGCCCAGCCACCTGAAAAAAGCTTTTTGGCTAATGAGCGGCATCAAATAAAGAGAAGTCGCCGCTGTTTCTGAAAGGGTTCTTTGAACAGCCTCAATGCGCTCATATTTATCGACGGCCGAATAGACTTGAATTACTCCTTCAGTTAAATCTGCCGCCATGGTTACAGCCAACGCAATTTTAAAGTAGCGATCATTTTGAGTCAGCCATTTAGAAGCTTTGGTATTTCCAACCTTACTCAATAATGCCACCATACGCCCATTTTTCAAGACGGTCGTTACAAGAGACCCCGAACCTAAAACTAAGTTTCCCGCAATTCGCGCAGGCCAGGCAAAAAACTTCACATACCATGTGTTGGCAAGCCCCAGTCCCTTTAAAAAAGTTAGAAATTCAATAGCCGGAGGACCATATTGACTAACCATCGGATAAAGTTCGATAAATTTCTTTAAATAAATCAGATATCGAATATTAAGCATCGCGGGGCCATGCGTTAAATTCGATGTCACATAAAGAGCAGCCTTTCCTGTGGTAGAATTCACATCTTCTTCGATCGTAAGTCCCAAATCCGTCTGGCTTCTGAGGACTTCCGTCAAAAGATTTTGTTCCTCTGGACGATAGTCATACTCTCCCATTTTAAGTCGCACTTTCACACCTTGAGCAAAATCATAGAGCTGTGGATCGCTGTACATAGAATCGGGATGGGCAATCAGCTGCATGAGCATCGCCAAGGGCTCATATTGATTTTGGAGTCTAATGACTTTAAACAAATCCTCAATTTCAGAAGAACTCGTTCCAAGGAGCCTTTTCATACCCTCTAGCATTTTTTGTAAAAAACTTAACTGCTCCTTTATTTCTTCAGGCGTCAGAAATTGAGGTTTTCCTATCTGACCCCCAGGGAGGGGGGGAACCGGGGAAGTTTTTTTCAAATCTTTTTTGGGCTCCGGGGGAAATCTCGGATCTTCGATGACTCCACTGGGCGCTGTTTCTGTTTTTAAAACATTTTCTTTCACGTACCCATAGATATCAAAACTATAACTGCTTTTATCAGGAACAAGAATTCCGCATTGGGGCTCTTCTTTTTTTCCATCCGAGGGGAACCCGAGTCCCAAAATATCACACTCCTCTTCCATCCCCGGGAAAAAATAGGTTCTTAAAAGCCCACGAATCAGAGGGACTTCCCGGTCATAGGAGACATTCAAACGCGCATGATTTGCCATAATGGCTTCTAGGATTCTAAGTTTGGCAACAATAAAGGGCCAATCCAAAACACGGTTTATCACAAAAGATTTAGGAAGTTCCGCGTCTATTTCTCGCTTGGCTAACTTTAGATGATCCCGGACATATCTGCCTTCTAAATCAGAGGCCAATACTTCTCGTAGAAGCTCACTGACTTTGAGCCAATTGGACCGGTCATCAATGAGCCTCAAAGCCTGATAAAGTTTCGCATTATGACTTTTTAAGTATATTTTATCCTTTTGAGCTTCTGCTGGAGTTACCTCCCGGGCAAAGGCCATAGGATACGTCAAAAAAGATAGAGAAAGAAGAATAGCTAAAACTTTTTGTTTCATTTGAATACCTCCTGCCAAAATCTTTGATAGAATCTTGCGCAAAAAAGAATAGCAAAAGATATGCCAAAAAAATTCGTAATAAAATCAAGTGGGTTCTAAGGAGGGGTTACAAAGGGATTAGACAGTTTATGAAAAAATTACAAAATTAAATCATAACAAAAACGATCTGGAAAGACTATTGTGAATCGCAGTTCCTTGGGGTACCGTCAAAATATCGGGGGCAGGTCACATCATGTTGGATCATTTAACGCCGCTTAAAAATAAATATTCGATTCTTATTTTTATTGTATTCATTGCCATATTGATTTTGCTTGTTTATTTTCAAGGCCTCCACGCGCCATTTTTATTTGATGATTATCAATCGATTGTATCACAAAAAAAACTTTATCATTTATCAAATATACAAGATTTATTCACACTTAAATATTTGGCGACTAGACCCTTATTGAATTTAACGTTTTGGGCCAACATTCAAATTCATGGATTAAAAGTCATGGGCTATCATGTTACAAACATCCTTATCCATTTTTTAAACAGCATCTTACTTTTTTATTTATTTTTATCCCTCTTTAAAA
>JACPST010000120.1 GCA_016193165.1 Deltaproteobacteria bacterium | reverse complement strand
TTGAATTTGTTGCGCGGTTAAAGCCATTGAGGGTCATACTTTATAGTATTTTTGATTAAAAATCAAGCAATTTTTGACCAAAAGACGGTATTTTACCACATGATGTGGGCCTTTTCTTGACTTTTTACGCACCTTGTCATAACGTAACTCCTTAAAATGATGAGCAAAATAAGACTCTTCACGCCCGGGCCAGTTCCTGTCTTGCCTCAAGCTCTCAAAGCCATGTCTGAGCCTATTATTCACCATCGATCTGCTGATTTTATTGCAATCCTAGAGGAGGTACGAAAAGGTCTTAAGGATCTTGTTGAGACAAAACAAGAGGTTCTCCTTTTGGCTTCTTCAGGCACAGGGGCGATGGAAGGAACCGTTGTGAATCTTTTTTCACCTCAAGATAAAGTGATTGTGGCTCGGGCTGGTAAATTTGGCGAACGCTGGGTCCATATTGCCAATGCTTTTGGGTTAAATGTGGTGCCGCTGGATATCCCATGGGGGGAAGCTCCGACACGAGAGCAAATTGAAAAAGCTTTTAAAGAAAATCCTGAGTCCAAAGGAATCTTGATTCAAGCTTGTGAGACATCGACAGGTGTAGATTTTCCTGTTCAAGAGATTGCGGCTTTTACACGAACTCAAAATGTTCTTTTGGTCGTAGATGCGATTAGTTATTTGGGAGTCTCTCCCTTTCAAATGGATGCGTGGGGTGTCGATGCTCTCGTGAGCGGTTCTCAAAAGGGGCTTATGCTTCCACCGGGTCTGAGCTTTGTATGCTTGAGTGAGAGGGCGTGGTCCACACAAAAAAAATCAAAACTTCCCAGATATTATTTTGATTTTGCGAAAGAATTAAAATCCATGACTCAAAATCAAACAGCCTATACACCCGCTGTCTCGTTAATTTTAGGTTTAAGAGAAGTACTTCATTATTTTAAAGAACAAGGAAAAGAAAATATTTTTTTAAAATATAAAACTTATTCTGATGCGATGAGAGAAGCTGCGCAAGCTCTTCAGCTTGAGCTTTTTGCCAAAAGCCCCAGTCATGGATTGGTGTCGATTCGTGTTCCTGAGAAAATAGACGGCCAGAAAATTGTTCGTGAGCTTCGAGATCGCTATCAGATGACCATTGCCGGCGGCCAAGATCAACTCAAAGGAAAAATTTTGCGGATTTCTTGCATGGGACATATCGATGCCTTAGATTTGGTTTCTGTTTTCGCCGCGTTAGAGAAAGTTTTAAAACAAGAAGGCGCTCAAATTCCTTTTGGTAAGGGTGTGGAGCGTCTGCAAGTTCGGCTCCTGGGAGAAAAAGTGTGATTCGTATTTTGGTCTGCGGGTCGTTGTCTCAAGAAGGTCTCAAACTGCTATCCAAAGAAAAAGAATTTAAAGTGGATATCGAACCCACGTTGACGCCGGATAAACTTAAAGAAATTATTCCTGCCTATGATGCAATGACGATTCGCTCAGAAACCAAAGTGACTCCAGATGTGTTGGAGCGCGCCGCAAAGCTCAAAGTCATTGTGAGAGCTGGCATTGGAGTAGACAATATCGATGTCAAAGCGGCCTCGCAAAAAGGAGTGATTGTCATGAACACTCCTTCTGGAAATGTGGTGACCACAGCCGAACATGCGATTTCGATGCTTTTGTCTTTGTGCAGGCATATTCCTCAGGCCACGGCATCTTTAAAAAAAGGCGAGTGGGCAAAGAAAAAATTCACCGGGACTGAAGTTTTTGGAAAAACATTGGGTATTCTTGGGCTTGGCAATGTGGGACGCGTTGTAGCGGATCGAGCGTTGGGACTTAGAATGAAAGTCATTGCCTATGATCCCTTTTTAACTCCAGAAGCTGCAGAAAAACTTTCGGTTCAGTTAGTTTCGTTAGAGGAGTTATTCAAGCGTTCTGATTTTGTAACGGTTCATGTGCCCCTGACAGATCAAACCAAAAATTTAATTAATAAACAGACCCTTAAAAAAATGAAAAAAGACGCACTTCTCATTCAATGTGCCAGAGGGGGGATTGTCAATGAAGATGATCTCTACGAAGTACTCAAAGAGGGGCACCTTTCGGGGGCGGCCTTGGATGTTTTTGTAAAAGAGCCTCCGGGAAATCATCCTTTGTTGACGTTAGATAATGTCATTTGCACGCCTCACTTGGGAGCCGCGACAGAAGAAGCGCAAGTCAAAGTGGGAATTGAAACTGCGGAGCAATTGATCGATTACTTTATTAAAAACGGGGCCATTAGAAATGCTGTGAATATGCCCTCTCTTTCGCCTGAGCAGCTTACTTCTTTAAAGCCCTATTTGGTGTTGGCGGAAAAACTGGGATCTTTTCAAGGACAGCTCATTTATCCTAAAAATTTAAAATCCATTGAAATTGAATATCGTGGAAAGATTAGTGAGCAAGATATTAAACCTCTGACCTTTGCCATTGTAAAAGGATTTTTGACTCAACATTTAGAAAAGTCTGTAAATTACGTGAATGCCCTTTGGGTGGCCAAAGAGCGAGGGATTGATGTTAAGGCCACAACCTCTAATAAGCCTTCTGAGTATACGAGTTTAATTTCTGTAAAAGTGAAGTCTAATGGCAATGAATCTTTATCTGCCGGAACTATTTTTAATCAAGATGAGCCTCGGTTTGTGCAGATTGATCACTTTGCTTTGGAGGCTATTCCTGAAGGAAATATTTTATTTACGCGAAATAAAGATAAACCGGGTGTCATTGGAGCTTTGGGAATGCTTTTAGGAAAAAATAATATCAATATTTCCAGATTTCAATTGGGATTAGACCCTAAAAAAGGCGAGGCTTTGGCTTTGATCAATATTGACCAACCTGTCAATGATGATATACTTCAAATGCTTTCAAAATTACCTCACGTAATTATGGTAAAGCAACTTTTGTTATAAAAATATGAGTTGTTTAGTTGTCATAGGTGTGCAGTGGGGCGATGAAGGAAAAGGAAAAATCGTCGATATCTTAGCTCACCAAAGCGATATAGTTGTTCGCTATCAAGGCGGAAATAACGCGGGCCACACAGTTGTAGTCGGTGGGGAGCCCTTTTTCCTGCACCTCATTCCCTCGGGGATTTTACATTCCCATAAGAAAAATATGATTGGAAATGGGGTTGTTTTAGATCCCAAGATTTGTTTGGAAGAAATCGAAGCTCTTAAAAAACGAGGGTTTTTAAAAGACGACTCTGAGCTTGTGATTAGCGAGAGCGCACATGTTATTATGCCCTATCATCGGCGTATTGATGTGGCTCGGGAAAATAAAAAAGATGGTCTTAGGATTGGAACCACAGGCCGAGGCATTGGGCCAGCCTATGGGGATAAAATTACCCGTCGCGGGATTCGGGTTTTAGATTTATTGGACCGGGATAAGTTTCGTCGAAAGCTTTCTCCTATTTTAGAAGAGCAAAATTTTTTCTTAACGCAATTTTTTAAAGAAGAGCCTTTAGATTTGGATCAAATAGTAGATGAGTATTTTAACTATGGGCAGCGCCTTCAAAAATATGTTGGGGATACCTCTTTGCTTTTATACGAAGGAATGGAAAAAGATAAAAAGATTTTATTCGAAGGAGCTCAGGGTGTTTTGTTAGATGTTGACCATGGAACCTATCCTTTTGTGACCTCTTCCAATACCGTAGCAGGGGCTGTGTGTACGGGAGCAGGGGTGAGCCCTTTAAAGATTAAGGGGATTCTTGGGATTTTAAAAGCGTATACG
>JACPST010000044.1 GCA_016193165.1 Deltaproteobacteria bacterium | reverse complement strand
GAATTTTTCAAAATCCAAAAATCAACTTTCATCCCAGTATTGCCATCAATATAATTAAATTCACTGTTTTGATGTAAAGCATCTTTCATCGCATCTAACTCAATGTAACCAAAAGAACTTAAATTCTTTAAAGCGCTTTGCAATTGAGGTAAGGCTTTCTCATGCACTTCAATTACCACATCAATATCTGCTGTAAAACGAGGCCTGCCCCAAATCAGTACGGCAATGCCGCCAGTCACAAAATAGGGTATATTAAGTTTCTCTAAAATTCCTACAATTCGAAGCAGAAGATCCTTTGGATCCTGATTTTGCATAATTTATTTTATCTCCTACAATAGCTTTGGCGAGTTTCCAAAGCTCAAATCCTAATTGAATTTTTTTTTCAGCTGACATGTTTCTAAAAATATCATCTTGGATATCTTGAGCATTTCTCTTCTCTGCTTTCAATTTTTTGTCCTCACCAACCGGAAACCGGCACTGCCGTAGCGGTTACCGGGGCCGCCGCTGCCGCGACCAGCAGAACGCAAGACATGCGCATCGTTGATCCAACTACCGCCACGGACAACGCGGTAAGAGCCCGAACCAAAAACTCCACTATCGGCATTTTCCTGAGAAAGTGCTGTGGAATCCCAACCGTAAGCTCCAACGCTTGATTTAGGACATAGCGAAGGAGGAGTTCTCCACGAGATTTTTCTGACTGTGAAGACCGAAGCACAACATCCTTAATCGTTGAAGCATAAATATCATAAACTTCTTCTAAAGACTTATCTTTCGCTTTTTTCTTCGCTCGCTCAAGTGTTGCTTTTGAAGAAGTTAAATACTGAAGCAGATTCTCTTTTTCTTCGGCTGTAAGCTGCGTCCGCTCAGTCCCTTCATGGTAGGGGTTAGATGGATTCCCGCTTTCGCGGGAATGACCAGCATCATCCCCCGCAAAGGCGGGGGATCCAATCCCTGAAACCAAAAAAACAATTAACAACAATTTTACAAATAGATTCCCGCTGGAGCCTGCCCTCGACTCCGATCGGGGGTGGAAATGACCTATTAAAAATAGTTTCTTCAATTCTTTGCCCTCACCTTTCATTATTTTACTTTCGTAAAAAGCCAATTTAATTCTTCGTAAATACCTAATTTTTTTGCCCAAGATCTAAGATAGTTAAAATCAATGTTTTCTTTTTGTTTAATAAACACGGATAAAGCATCATCAAAATCTTTAGGGCGACCTGTTTTTAATTTTTGAAGAATGCTATCTTCTGGGGTTAGTACATATAGAGGTATCCCACTCATGTCTCTTTTAATCCTTCTCTTTAAAACAGCTTCATCGTGTTCATCTCTAGGAAGCGTAATATCCACAATTACATTATGGCATGTAAACCGAGCGTGCCGCTTTGTTATCATAGGATTGTGTTTATGCCATTCCAAATCCATTTGAAATGAAGATAAATTTTTTAATTTTTGTTTTAGTTTTTCAAAATCTTCTTCAGACAACAGTACTAAAAAATCAAAATCTTGCGTCGATCTAGGCTGTCCCCAATAGTTCACTGCCCATGCACCAAACAAAACGTAGTGGATACCATGCTCTTCAAAAAAATTGAGCGCTTTTTTTAAAACTTCTTTAAAAGAAACTTGAATAGATTCCATACTATTATTGTGTTTTCTCCTGAGACAATTTCATCTCAAGCACAAACGTGGACATTTCAAGAGCAAGTTCAAATGCTTGTTCACATGTTAATGTTAAATAATTTTCATGAAGTGAACACCAAGACTAAGGTCGCCGAAGGGCGACCGTTTTAATGGCTTTTTGTCCTCACCAGACGGAAACCGACATTGCTGTAGCGGTCATCGGGGCCGTAGTTGTAGCGAATGGCAGAACGCAGTGACTTTGCTCTGTTGATCCAACTACCCCCGCGGACAACGCGGTCAGAGCCTGAAGTAGGACCTATAGGATCTGTAACATTAGATGACGAATAATAAGAAATATCATACCAATCTTGTACCCACTCCCACACATTCCCGTGCATGTCATAAAGGCCAAAAGCGTTTGGATTTTTTTGCCCTACTTCGTGAGTTTTATTTCCTGAGTTTCCACTAAACCATCCATAATCTCCCAAAACTGCTGCATTATCTCCAAATGAATAAGTGGTACTTGTTCCAGCTCTTGCTGCATATTCCCATTGGGCTTCTGTAGGGAGTCGATAGGTGTATCCATCATTTTTTTGATTTAGTTTTTGAATAAAAGCCTGAACATCATTCCAGGATACTTTTTCTACAGGCAAATTATCCCCCTTAAAATAAGAGGGATTACTGGACATGATAGAAACCCACATCTTTTGTGTCACTTCTGTTTTCATCATTTGAAAATCTTGGGTCAAAGTCACTTGATGTTGAGTCTCATCGCTAGACCTATTGGCTTCAGTTTCAGGACTTCCCATCATAAAAGAACCGGCTGGGATTTGAGCAAAATCGCCTAAAAGATCTGAAGGAATAACGTCTACTGAAGGAACCAAAGATCCTCCGGCGCGGGAAGCTATGGGAAGAGAGAGCATAATTGCCTTTCCATCTTCTAACACTTGTCTGATCACTCCTCTTAAAAATCTCACTTTTTGCCCTACCGTGTAGGTTTGGGATTTCACTTTGGTAAGCGCTTCATCTACATCTAAAATGAGAGAGGCAATGCGTTCTTTTTCAAGATTTTGCTCTTGTTTGACCGTTAAAAACCACTGCTCTAAGGTTGCCACTTCAAACTCAAATTGGCTTTTCCACGAATGAATCCCTGTCAACCACTCCCTGGCCAAAAGAAGTCTTTTTTGTGAAAACTCAAAAAATGGAAGATTTAAAAGGTTTCCTTGGTCAATCGCCTCTTTATCTTTGGGATAATAACTCAGTGCAAAGTCAATCGAGTTTTCTAAAATCGCAATATTTAAATCAATAGGGCCATGTGCTAATACTCCTTCTTTTTCAACCCCTTTTCCATCAGGAGTTGGAATCCCCACGGTAAGTTCTAAGGCCTGGTTTAAAGCATAGCGAAGGAGTAGCTCTCCTCTTGATTTTTCTGATTGAGATGACCTAAGCACTACATCCTTAATAGACGAAACATAAATCTCATAAACTTCTTCTAAAGACTTATCTTTCGCTTTCTTTTTGGCTCGCTCTAACGTTGATTTTGAAGAGGTCAGATACTGAAGCAAATTGTCTTTCTCTTCTTGAGTAAGTTGCGTTCGTTCAGTCCCTTCATGATAGGGATTAGAAACGGGTGGGGCTTCTTCTTGAGAAAATAGAGGACTTATATTCATCCCCATTAAAAGAAGGGTCACTGACCCAATCATTAAAAATATTTTTTTCATTTTCTGTCTCCTTCCTTAAATAAAGAGGTCTTTTCAAAAATGTTGCTTTGGCCATTTAAAAAACGTGTAAAAATGAGCTCATATTTTGGCTTTTGTGCTCCAAACCCTAAAAAGTTTCCACGCCTTCCATGATCAAAAACTAAAAAAGCCATTCCCACCATGTCTCTAGATTGTGACCATCCACTCAAATTTTGAGAATTTAGCACTTGGGTTCGAACTGTCGCCAAATAAGGAGTGACAGGAGTTAGAGAAAAACTTCCTTCCAAAGATACAGAATCAAATACGAGCGTTCCCCTAAACTGACTCCCCTCTAAAGATCCTTTAGAGCATCTATCTCCTTGATCGAAATTAATATGAACTTGAACGTTGGGTTCTAAGAGCGCTACCCATTCTTTTTGATAAACTTGTTCTGCCTCAATGGATCGCACACCCCCCGTACTATTTCCATCTAAAGACAAAAGTTTTAATGAAAGTCTTTTACTTTTACTTTTTTCTTTGGGCGTCCCATATCCTTTATAAATGGGAGAAAAATCACCATTGGCTCTCACATAGTGATCTCGTCCTGAAAATAGCGCCATCCAACTTTGTGTACTATCTTCAAGCTCTTCCACTCGATAAAGTGACGCCTGATTTGCCATGAGAATGACTCCAAAGGCCAGGGTCGGATCTTCTTCTGTCACACGAACAAAAATTTGAACTGCTGTCTTTTTATTTTGAGCCACATGGGCCTCTCCTTCAAAATATCCACTTTTAAGTTCTGCATAAGATAGAAGTGGGAAGAAGAATATGAATAAGAAGAAGAGATTCTTCGCTTGGGTCAGCGACCCTTCGCTCAGGATGACATTCTTTTTTTCCATCATTATAGTTTTTTTCATTATCTTGACCTCCAAGAAGTATAGGGTTGTGGCTGAGGGGGTTGTTGGACAGATTGAATGGAAAGAATATCAATACTTCCTCCAGATACATGACGAAGTTCTAAAGAATCCGTCACGGCTGCAACAGTCACCACATAAGAAGGATCACGAGCTGGCAAATGAATGGTTCCTTTGACCTCTCCATTGACGAGAACTTCCATTATGGCCTCACTTCTTTGAGCTTGGGCTTGAATTGTGAGCCTTTGAATAAATCTGGGCTCTCCTAAATTGATTGATGCTACATTGCCTGGAAGCAAAGTTCTTCTACTTCCCAATACATTCCACGTCTCCAATTGATTGGGATTTAAGACCTGAATATAGCCTGTTAAATCAGATAGAGCATGATCCAAACTAAATCGAGTAGCACCCACAGCCATTTTTACAGATGTAAAAATAGATCGGTCATTAAACAAATTAAAGTTTCTTAAATTCTCACTTAAGAGCTTAAGATCCAATACCAAACAGGCATGGCGATAGGCTTCTAATGTTCCTGAAATGTCATCTGCAATAAAAAAAGTGCCAAGCTCTGAGAGCTTTAAAAAGGCCCTTGGATTTCCTATAGGGGTCACAATAGCCTCCCCATCTTTTCTTTGAAGTCTGGTAAAATGAGTGACTAAAAAGAAAAGCTGCGTTTTGGCTGACCACAAATATTTTTGAGAAAAAGCTAAAAAATCAAAATGCTCTGGATTTTGACATCCCCCT
>JACPST010000107.1 GCA_016193165.1 Deltaproteobacteria bacterium | reverse complement strand
AAATCCTTGAAAAAATAAAATCTAAAACGGGAGTCACGCAATGGCTGAGAACTTTTGCCGATGGGAAGAAAGAATTTTTTAATGAGCGTGGACTTTTGATTCGAAAAGAAGATCCCAACAAAAACTTTTTAAATTTGGAATATGATCCCCAGGGTCGCCTGGCAAAAGTGACAGACCTCAGTGGTCGTCAAATCACTTTTTCTTACGCGGGCAAAGGGCTCGTAGAATCTGTGACAAATCCCTTGGGTAAAAAATGTACGTATAAATACGACAAAGAAGGAAATCTCATTTATGCTCAAAATGCCAGGGGTTATGATTTTACCTATCAATATAACCCAGCACGCCATATGACAGAGGTTATTTACATGGCCTCCGATCAAAAAGAAATTATGAAATGGTCGGTAAAAAACCAAATCAAGTCACTACCGTCGATAAATATGAATACGAATTTGGAGAGCGCGATAATGGCACATCGTACACCTCTAAAATCGTTACGGTATTAGATGGGGTCCGAACTGAAACGGTTTATAATGCGTGTTGCGGCAAACCTCTTTCCATTGTCCAGGATGGGAAAGTCACCAAATTTGATTATTATGCGAATGGTTTACTCAAGAGCAAAATTTCTCCTTCTGGAGAAAAAGTGGAACTTTCCTACCAAAATACTTTTAACAAGGTATCTAAGGTGATTCAGTCCAACCCTGACTTAAAGCAAGCTCCAGATACTACAGAATTTAAGTATGATGCCAACGGAAATCTTTCTTACGCTTTCAACAAAACAAAAAAAATATCCGTCCAGCTTTTCTACGACACAAAAGGACGAATCAGGCAACTCCAAGATCAAGGGGGCAGAAAAATATCTTTTGACTACAATGAACTTGGAAAACCGACTAAAATATCCTTAGAAGGTACAGGTTCTATTGTCGTAAGCTACAATGCGGCAGGGGAGATCACCAACGTTAAAAGTACAGCTGGAAGACAAATTGCCGTCGATGTCACCGCGGCGTTTCAAAGTCTTCTGGATATTATTCGGCCTGCGGGAGTGAGCCTAAATATTTAAGGAAAGTGTTAACAAAGTAGTCGAGTGATCAAAAAAATGACTTGGAAACAAAGATTAAAATTAGATTAGAAACAGATAAATTTATGATTTTATTCGGAAAAATGATGAATTCAAAATTTGGGAAAGTTGGTATACGGCTTGCATTTTTAAATTGATAAGGACGAAAAGTTTAATCCTAAGGGAGGACGTATGAAAAAATTGGGACTTTTAATTATGGTGTTAAGTTTTATAGGAGCCATTCCTTGCTTTGCTCAGCCTCAAACGAAAGCCAAACCCTCTATCGGAGAACAAACCAAAGGAACAGAAGAAGCCCCACCCTGCAACTGTGGAAAATCTGGGAAACCTCAAAAAGTGGCTCGTGAAAAAGCCGGGACATTAGCTGGACAGGATGAAAAAGCTAAAGAAGCTACCGGAGCTATGGGCAGCGGCACAGGCGAGCAACCTGTTAGCAAAGACAAAACCACAAAGTAAACCGTCTGAAGTTGTTATCCCCGCGAAAGCGGGGACCAAGCGAATCTTACTTCGAATGCTTTTCTAAAATTTCTTCTAATCGTTTTTCTTCTGATGCGCGAATAGACTCTTTCGGAGAAGAAAAACACTTTTTTTGCTGACGTTTCTTTTTAAGTTTCTGAATTTGCCTAAGAACCTCTCTGCGCTTTTTTTCCTCAAACTGAGTCAATAGATACACCTTGTGACTTACATATCCCCATGCCTGATGGGCATACCCCGACGCATAATCTTTGAGAGGTTTCCCTTTCCATGGGATAAATCCAATCCCCACTGCTGCTATTCCCAAAAACACTATTTTTACGATACTTTTTAGAATCTTAAACACAGACTTATCATAGCGTATTTCCCCTCCTCTTCACAAGTCACACTCCAGGATACGAGAGACACTGTCGCCTCCGCCCCAAATGCAGCCAGATAAATCCAGGGAAACCTGTCATTTCTGCAAAACAGTATGGTAATCATGGCTTCATCCTCCGCAACTATTCCCGCGACAACTTCCATAGTCAGGTCCGCTGCGTTGTTGGTCACTAGGCGTGGTGTTGTTTATTTTATAATTTATTTCACTTTTTGGCATGCAAGGCAAGGAAAGCAGCAAAATCCTTAAGCTGTTTTTTACTTTCTGCTAAAGCCATTGTTTCTTCATACAGTTCATCTGGTTTTGAGAAATCTTTTTTACGGCTTCTTTAAATTTATGTGCGGGTTCAATAATAAGACGCTGACCATCTGTCATAACTTCAAGTTCCGTCTTAGGGGTAATTTTTAGAAGTTCAAGCACAGGCTTCTCCAGAGTTAGACCATAGGAATTCCCTATTTTGATAAGTTTTTTCTTCATTGTTCATTCCTCCATGTTATAACTTAATTATAACATTGTATGAACAATTTGCAATGGTCGATTTAAGCACAAACCCAAGGGTAAGCGATTACCTTTACTTCATTCCTGTCTTATGCGATACAGGGAAAGTATGGCGACTGAAGAGCAAATACAAAATAGTTTGGACACAAAAACAGCGGGACAAAGAAGAATTCTCACCGTTAGTGAACTTACCCATGAT
>JACPST010000106.1 GCA_016193165.1 Deltaproteobacteria bacterium | reverse complement strand
CTTCAAGAAGAAACGCGCCCCTATTTCTTGACACGCTATGATGAGGCAGGCAGTATTGGGCGCAGATATCGAAGGCAAGATGAGATTGGGACGCCGCTTTGTGTGACCGTAGATTTTGATTCTTTAAAGGATCAAGCTGTAACCGTGCGAGATCGAGATTCGATGAAACAGGATCGTATTTCAATGGCCCATCTTTTGGAATACTTAAAAAAGAAATTGGGGGGATAATGTCTGAGTATCATGCTCCTTCTTTTGTCTTTTTCTTTGGAAATGGGAAGGCCGAAGGGGATCCCAAACGACGAGATCTTTTAGGAGGGAAAGGAGCTGGGTTGGCGGAGATGACTCAGCTTTCTATTCCTGTTCCGCCAGGGTTTACGATTTCTACAGCCGTTTGTTCTTATTTTTATGAACATCACTTTAGTTATCCCGATGAACTTCGTCATGAAGTTTTGGAAAATTTAAAAAAAGTTGAAGAACTCATGGGATCTTTTTTTGGAGATCCCAATAATCCTCTTTTAGTCTCTGTTCGTTCCGGGGCAAGAGTCAGTATGCCTGGAATGATGGATACTGTTTTAAATCTAGGATTAAATGATGAAACTTTAAAGGGACTCATTCAAAAAACTCAAAAAGAGCGCTTTGCTTTTGACAGTTATCGTCGATTTATTCAGATGTATAGTAACGTGGTATTGGGAGTGGCTATTCATCATTTTGAAACCCTATTAGAAAATAAGAAAAAGAAAAAAGGGACACCTCAGGATCTTGATTTAACAGCACGAGATTTGGAAGAGCTGGTTTTGGAATATAAACTTTTGGTTAAGAAGATTTTAGGAAAAGAGTTTCCTCAAGATCCTACAGAACAACTGTGGGGAGCCATTGGAGCTGTTTTTCGTTCTTGGAATTCTCCTCGAGCGATTACCTATCGAAAAATTAATCATATTCCCAGGGAGTGGGGGACGGCAGTCAATATTCAAGCCATGGTTTTTGGAAATTTGGGGGATGACTGTGCTACGGGAGTTGCGTTTACCCGGAATCCTTCCACGGGAGAAAAGAAGATTTTTGGGGAGTATTTGGCAAATGCTCAAGGAGAAGATGTGGTGGCTGGGATTCGAACTCCTGCTTCTTTAACTACGGAAGAAGGAGAGGCTCATGGTTTAGAAAAGAAAATGCCTAAGATTTTTGAGGAACTTCAAGCGATTTCCCAACACCTTGAGAATCATTTTAAGGAAATGCAAGATATTGAGTTTACTATTCAGAAGGGAAAGCTTTGGATGCTTCAAACTCGACGAGGCAAGCGCTCTGCCAAAGCGGCCATTCGTATTGCACTCGATATGGTTCAAGAAGGGTTGATTTCTAAAAAAGAGGCTATTTTAAGAGTAGATCCTGCACAGGTGGAACAGCTGTTACATCCCATGATTGATCCAGAGGCATCCAAGGAAATTTTGGCCAAAGGACTTCCCGCGTCTCCAGGTGCAGTTTCAGGAAAAGTTGTCTTTTCACCGGATGATGCAGAACGATGGGTACAAGACGGACATCGCGTCATTTTAGTTCGTATGGAAACTTCTGCAGAAGATATACATGGCATGCATGTCGCCAGTGGAATTTTAACCGCCAAAGGGGGAAGTACCTCCCACGCCGCTGTTGTAGCGCGTGGGATGGGCAAATGTTGTATTGTGGGATGCCATGAATTGCATGTGGATATGCAGGCTCATGAAATGATCATTCGTGATAGAAAGTTGGCTGAGGGAGAGGTCATTACTCTTGATGGAACTTCTGGTGAGATTTATTTAGGGGAGATAAAAACCATTCAGCCTAAATTAGATCAAGAGTATCAGACCTTTATGAGTTGGGTGGATGAAGTGAAAACTTTAGGAGTGAGAGCCAATGCAGATACTCCTCATGATGCACGGGTAGCGCGGGAATTTGGAGCAGAAGGCATTGGACTGTGCCGAACTGAGCATATGTTTTTTGACTTAAATAGGATTGATGCCATGAGAGAAATGATTTTGGCGGATACCGAAACTGCTCGTCGGAAAGCATTAGCCAAACTTCTTCCCATGCAAAAAGAGGATTTTATTGGAATTTTTAAAGAGATGAGAGGATATCCTGTAACCATTCGACTTTTAGATCCTCCGCTTCATGAATTTTTACCTCAAAGTAGTAAAGAATTAGCAGAGCTTTCTAAAAAAATTGAAATTTCTTTAATACGTCTCAAACGAAAAGCCAAAAGCTTAGAAGAGTTTAATCCGATGTTGGGATTTAGAGGATGTCGCTTAGGAGTGGTGTATCCAGAAATTTATGAAATGCAAGTCCATGCCATTATGGAAGCCGCCTGTGAAGTGGTACAAAAAGAAAAGATTAATTTAAAGCCAGAAATTATGATTCCCATTGTTGGGAATGCAAATGAGTTTGACGTCTTAAAGAAAAATGTTGTTCAGGTATGTAAAGGAGTCTTAGAAAGATATAAAACCTTAGTCGATTATAAAGTGGGAACTATGATTGAGCTTCCCCGGGCTGCTTTAGTGGCAGATGAGATTGCCAAACAGGCTGATTTTTTTTCGTTTGGAACAAATGATTTAACTCAAACCACCTTTGGAATTTCTAGAGACGATGCAGGTTTCTTTTTGCCAAAATATGTAGAAAAAGGAATTTATGACGGCGATCCCTTTGTGAGTATTGATAAAAAGGGAGTGGGACGTCTCATTCAAATGGCAGTGGAATTTGGAAGAAAAACAAATTCGCATCTTAAAATAGGAATTTGTGGAGAGCATGGAGGAGATCCTGCCTCGATCGAGTTTTGTTATCACTGTAACCTTAATTATGTCAGTTGTTCCCCCTATCGAGTTCCTGTTGCACGACTGGCTGCGGCTCAAGCTGTTTTAAAGCAATAACAATGATGAAAAGTGATCAAGCTGTTGAGTTGAAATTTACAACACTCAAAGACAAAACCATTGCTTTGTGTGTGACAGGGAGTATTGGGGCTTGTGAGACTATAAAATTAGCTCGAGAACTCAGACGCTACGGTGCATCTGTCCAAGCTTATTTAACTCCATCAGCAGAGCAGTTTATTACGCCTTTATCTTTAGAATGGGCTACGCAACAAAAAGTGGTCACACAGCTTTCTGGAAGTGCAGAACATGTGACAAATGCCGATTTGATTTTAGTAGCTCCGGCAACACTCCATACGATCAATAAAATGGTTTTGGGTTTGGCGGATAACCCTGTGACAACGACACTGGCTTCTGGGTGGGGCCAAGAGATTTCCATTGCTTTTGTTCCTACCATGCATGAGTCGCTGGCTCAAAATCCAGTGCTAAAGAAAAATATTTCTTTTTTGAAAAAAGAAAAAAATATTTACTTTATTGAGCCTAAGCACGAAGAATCTAAAGAAAAATTCCCGGAGTGTGAAACGATTGTATCAGAAGTTTCTCATGTTTTAGCTCAGGGGCCTTTAAAGCATAAAAAAATATTAATAACGGCAGGCCCTACGCGAGGTCCCATTGACCCAGTCCGATATATTTCTAATTTTTCAACGGGAGAATTAGGGGTGCGATTGGCTCATGAGCTTTACATTCGAGGAGCAGACCCCACCCTCGTGTATGGCTCGGGTTCTGTTTCGCCACATTCGTTTTATCCTGTGATTTCTGTGACTACGCCTCAGGAAATGTTAGATGTGGTTCTCTCTGAGCTACAGGTTCAAAAAGTTCATGCGGCTATTTTTTCTGCAGCTGTTTTAGATCACGTGCCTGCCCAAACTCATGATTTAAAACTTTCTTCAGCCGAACCTTTAGAAGTGCAGTTCGTTCAAACCCCTAAAATTATTCGAGAAATAGATAAAGTGACACGTCATTCTTGTGAGAACATTTCGAAGGGACTCTTTAAGATCGGATTTAAGTTAGAATGGAAAAAATCTGAAGAGGAACTGGCTCGTCTTGGAATGAAAGCATTAGATGCTATGAATATAGATGTTGTGGTTGTCAATGATCTTTCACATATTAAAGATCAAATCCATCCGGCACTTCTTTTGGATCGCAAAGGAGCTGTCCAAAAACTGCAGTCCAAAAAAGAAATTATCGAGTCTTTGATTCAGAGCCTAGAGAATGCTTTATAAATTTTTTAGATTTTTTCTTTTTCGGTTGGATCCTGAAGTTGTTCATGAAACTCTTCTTTTTCTCCTTTCTTTAGCGCCTGTTCGTTGGATTTTGTGTGTTTTTTGTCGTTATGATGACCCTAGACTTCAAAGAAATATCTGTGGGTTACAGTTTAAAAATCCTATTGGACTTGCAGCGGGTTTTGACAAAAATGCGAAAGCTCTCTTGGGATTTCAAGCTTTGGGTTTTGGTTTTATAGAAGTAGGGACGGTGACTCCTCGTCCTCAAACGGGAAATCCAAAACCTAGAATTTTAAGATTTGAAAAAGAAGAAGCCTTGGTCAATTGGCTTGGATTTAATAATGATGGCATTGCTCAAGTGGTAGAGCGCTTGAAAGCCGTAAAACCCAAAATGAAAATTCCAGTCGGGCTTAATGTTGGAAAAAATAGCGATACTCCTTTAGAAAAAGCGACAGACGATTATGTGATTTGTATTGAACGGGCAAATCCAGTGGTTGATTTTTTTGTGATCAATATTAGCTCTCCCAATACGCCAGAACTACGAAGACTGGCAGAGCCCCATTTTTTAGAAGAGCTCTTGAGTCGTGTTCAAAGAGTTTCTCGCCATCCTGTGTGGGTGAAACTTTCTCCCGATATGTCGCCCGATATATCGAAAGATCAGCTTCCTCAAATTATTGCCTTATGTGAAAAATATAAAGTTTCAGCTTTAGTAGCTACCAATACAACAACAGATTATTCTCTCTTGTCTTCTGTTCGTCTTTCACAAGGGGGAATCAGTGGAAATCCTTTAAGAATAAAATCTACCCATCTTCTTAAAATGTTTAAATCCCAGGTGTCTTCTCAAATGGCATTGGTAGGCGTAGGAGGAATTTTATCTGTCAAAGATGCTCAGGAAAAAATAAATGCTGGCGCGGATCTTATTGAACTCTACACAGGCCTTATTTTCAAAGGCCCCGCCTTAATTCGAAAAATTAAACGTACTCTACTTTAAGAATTTCGAATTCCTGGGTGCCTTTGGGTACTTGGATGGTGACTTCATCGCCTACTTTTTTGCCAATGAGAGCACGGGCAATGGGAGAGGCAATAGGAATTTTCCCCACTTTTACATCTGACTCAAATTTTCCAACAATTTGATAAGTTTTTTGGACATCTGTTTGTAAATCTAAAACAGTGACGGTGGCTCCAAAAGCAATGCTTTCAGATTTAATGGTTTTGTGATCAATAACATGGGCTACGGCCAGCATGTGTTCGAGCTCTGCAATACGCGCTTCTAAAAATCCCTGTTCCTCTCGCGCCGCATGATATTCCGCGTTTTCTTTCAAATCTCCATGGGCTCTGGCGGCCGCAATGGCTTTGATAGTAGCCGGACGTTCAACAGTTTTGAGCCTGTGAACTTCTTGTTTTAATTTTTCATGCCCTTCAAGGGTAATGGGTTCTTTGGTCATTCTTTAATTTCAGAGGGATTTTTGAATATTTTTTGAAAAGAAGCTAGAGGTGGAACTTCTACAATTCGAGGTTTTTCATCATCTAATTGTTCGATCAGGACAACATTTTGAATAGGGATCATCAAGGACTTAGTTTCTCGAAATCTTCTTTTTTCTTTGCTGTTGAGTTCAATCAAAGGGCTATGAGCGGGTTCAATAAGACCATTTAAACACACAAAATAAGGATGGCCTCGTAAGTCTAAGGCTTCGATTTTGCAATAAACCGTGTAGACCTCTTTTTCATAATCATCTTTAAATTTGACTCTAAACATAGGCATGTCTTTTACACCACCTTTGTCATTTCTTCAAGAATTCTTCTTTGGCCAGCTCTAACAAAGAGCGTGTGTAAAAGGCTGTTTTTTGAAGACTTTTGGCCGTGTTTTTTAGGAAGAGTGTTTTTTCTTTTTCAGAAAGCCTGGAAGATTGTTCATAGGGAGCAAGAGGGAACTTTCCTTTAGGGCTGTTGGGAACATCAACAGAAGGATTTAAAAACTGGTCTCCAAAAAAGGTATAACAAGCTTCTCCAATAGCGTAAGAAAGACGATTAGAATCGTCCGCGGAGTGCCGCGCAATTAAATAGGCGCTGGAACTCATCATAAAGGTATCGCCCTTGAGGGCGGAAATAAAATGTTTTTTGAGTTTATGTTTTGTTTCTTCTTCAATCCGAAAAACAACATAGTCTTCATACATAAAATGGTAGTTAGAAATAATTTGAGTGGTGCGTTTAATGAGGGCTTCAAAATTAAAAACAGAATCCCAGGCAATAAATTTGGGAGTCAAAAGTTGGCTGCTGTGAAACGGTTGACCGAGATCTTGAATATAATGAAGAGACCAGGCTAAAAATCGAAATGCCCAATAAGGCTCTCCCCCTTCAAAAGCAGTTTGTGCCAAGTCGTAAAAAGTCTGGGCTCTTTTTAAAGCTTCCCCCATTTCTCTGGGAGGGATGTGGAAAGTTCTCCAGGGAGCTTTTAAGTTCCATTTTTTTAAGTAAAGATGTCGAAAGGCTTGGCTGGTCGGGCCTTTTGTTCCCCCCATAAATTTTTGATTAGGCGAGAGTTCTAAATTTTGATCCATTCCCCAATCGGGCTCATCCGTATAGTGGACGAGAATCCAAGAGGCTGAAACTTTTTCCCCCGCTTTTTTAAGCCATGCGACATCTTCAATAACAAAAGGTGTGAGTAAGTTATGCCGTGCCCATCCCCATGCAGTCGTTTCTAAAATACAGAAGAAAAATATCGAAGATATTGTTTTCATTTACCTTTTACGGCTATAGTCGAAAAAAAACAAATTGTAAAACAGAAAATCGAATGCTATAAAATTTTTGTGCCAAATCACGAAGATACATTAGGGCAGTTTCTAAAAAAAGAACGTGAGTTTCGTAAGCTCACTCAAGAAGATGTTTCTAAATTTACAAGGTACCATATTTCCAAAATCCAAGCCATGGAAGAAGATCACCATGAACTTTTACCTTCTCAGCCCTATGTGAAGGGAATGCTGCGGTCGATCGCAAAGTATTTGGGATTAGAGGTTCAGGACTTGTTGTCTCGGTATGAAGAATTTCTTCGTTCTCGAGGAATTGAAACCTCTTCCGAATTGGCTTTTCAGCAAACCCTTAAAATTCCTTCACCTCCTTTTTATCAGGGGAAAAATTTTATTGTGGTTTCAGCAACTATTGTTTTTATTGTGTTGGTGATACTTGTTTCTTTCTTTTTTCATGGCACCAAAAAAATGGAACCTTTACAAAGTATTCAAGCTCCTCAAGTCCAACCTCTTTCTTCAGAAAAAGAGGGGGAGGGGATAGGGAAAGAACATAAAATTTTATTTCAAGCCTCTCAAGATATCTGGCTTAAGATTCAAGCAGATTCGGATCTTCCCAAGCAAATGAGTTTAAAAGGAGGAAAATCTTTAGAATTGCAGGTTAAGAAAGTTATTCGTTTTTTTGTTTCTGAAGCCTATGGATTGAAATTAACCTTTGATGGAAAAGAAATTACGCATGGCCATCAAGGGCCCACAACGTTCGTTCTCCCCCAAGAAAATTAAAAATTACTGAGTAACAGTAAGGTCGGATAGAGAATTGAAGCTGTAACGACTGGGATGGTAAAATTATCATCGAGAGGTTTAACGGCAATGAGTTCTCCTAAAGTGGCGGCCATGCCTCCAATGAGCGCAATCACAGCAAGAGTATTAGAAGAAACTTGGTGTGCAATTAAAAATGCAAGCATGACCAAAAAACAAACAACAAAACACGCAAGTGAACCTTGAAGGGATTTATTTTGGAATATTTTGTCCTTTCCAAATCGAAGACCGATCATACAAGCCGCGACATCCCCAAAAGCCAAGCAAAGCATAGAAACAATAGCAATGGGTTTGGGAAAAAAAGCCATGACGATGAAACTTGATAAAAGAAAAGGAGTTGTAGAGCTGGGGGAGAATAATTCTTTTTTTCTCATTAAGGGGCTAAATAGAGAAATAATAAGTACATTGAGTGGACGAATTTTTGTTCTCAAAATATCTAAGAGGAGAAAGGGTCCCCCAAGTACGAGCCAAGCCAAAAGGGCGCCTTGTCGAGTAGGAAAAACTTTAGCATAAAGATAACAAATAACTACGATCATTCCGACATGCCAAAATTTTCGCATCCATTGGATATCTTTTTTGGTTGTTGGCTTCACTGAAAAAGGAAGAAGAGGGATCAGCCCTGCCCAAGGCTTATTTTTAAATCCCTCTCTTAAAGTTTGTGCCTGAAAACTGTGAAGAAATCTCATCTTAAGTTCTTAAATGAAGCATATTTTATGCCAAGGCGCGTAAAAATGAGGATGAAAATTAAATCCTGAGTTATTTTAATAGGTTATAAAACTATATTTAATTAAGAATATATGGCAACGTAGTGCCATTTAGAGAATGTTTGTGCCAAATTTTCTAGTGATGTGTATAAAAAATTTCGCAGGGAATAGAGATTGATTTGCATATGAAAAGAGAAGAGTATAAATAATGTCTTGCGGTGGGAGGATCCACACTGGGCGGAGGGGCCCAAAGCAAGACATTATTTATACTCCTCCCATTTTATATACAATCTTTTATAATGAAATCATTGCGTGAAATTCCATCTGTTCACCGGATTTTAAAACATCCTGATATTCAAATGGCTTCACAAAAATTGGATCAAAAGCAAGTGGTGGGTGTTATTCGTTCAGTCTTGGATAAAGTAAGGGAACAAGTTTATACTCAGAGCAATTCTATAATACTTAAAGAAATTCATCATGAAATTTTGCAACAACTTTCTTCTTTGGAATCGTCTTCTGTGAGACGGGTGATTAATGCAACCGGCGTTTTAATTCATACCAATTTAGGACGAGCCCCTCTTTCTAAAAAAGCCTTAGTACGAGTGATTGACATAGCTTGCGGCTATAGCACCTTAGAGTTTAATCTCGAGAAAGGAGTTCGGGGAGATCGAAATGATGTCGTGGAAAGCCTTCTCTGCCTTTTAACAGGAGCCGAGGCCACATGTGTGGTCAATAATAATGCCGCGGCGTTATTTCTTTGTTTAAATAGCTTGGCTTTTCAAAAAGAAGTCCTTGTTTCCAGAAGTGAATTGGTTGAGATCGGAAGTTCTTTTCGTTTGCCTGACATTATGGAAAAAAGTGGAGCGTTACTCAGAGAAATCGGAACGACCAACAAAACTAAAATTTCTGATTATGAAAAAGCGCTGGATAAAAATACCTCTCTTATTCTTAAAGTCCATAAGAGTAATTTTGATATTGTTGGATTTACGGAAGAAGCTTCGTTAGAAGATTTATCTTCTTTAGTCCACCGCAGAAAAAAAATACTTCTTTTTGATGCGGGAAGTGGCCTTTTAAAGCCGTGGCCGGGCTTATCTGGAGAACCTGTTATTTCAGAATGTATAAAGGTAGGCGTTGATCTTGTTACCTTTAGTGGAGATAAACTTTTAGGCGGACCCCAATCTGGCTTAATTGTGGGCAAGAAAAAGTGGATTTCTTTGATAAAACAAAATCCCCTCTATCGAGCTTTGCGGATGGACAAACTTGTTTTAGCTACGTTAGAAGAAACCTTGAGACATTATTTTTTAGATCATCCTGAAGAGGAAGTCCCTTTTCTAAAACTGTATGCAACTTCACAAGAAGTATTAAAAGTCAGGGCTGAGAAGATAAAACAAGCTTTAGAAGAAAAATTTCCTCTAAATTCTATTTATATTGAAGAATCTGTTTCAAAAATAGGAGGGGGAGCTTTTCCAAGACTTGAAATCCCCACCATCGTCCTTTCTTTTGAACTAACGAAGGAGCAGTTATTGCTGTTTGAAAAAAATCTTCGGTGTCCTAGTCTGTCTTGTCTCCCTGTGATAGGACGAGTCCAAAAAAATCGGCTCATCGTTGATTTAAGGACTGTATTTGAAGAAGAGCTTCCTATGCTTCAAGTAGCTCTCATCCAAAGTATACAATAAAGGTGCCTGCCACCACCCACCAAGGGTGGCAGGTACCTTTATTGTGCTTTTTATTTTGCCTTATTTTTGATATGTTTTTAAATGATGAATTGGGTACGCAGAGCTAAGATTGTTTGTACGTTGGGACCGGCGACATTTTCCCCCAGCGCTATTGAAAATCTCATCCGAACTGGGATGGATGTGGCACGTCTTAACTTTTCTCACGGAGATTACCCTATTTATGACCGTGTCATTCGAACCATTCGGGAAAAAAGCCATCGGTTAAAAAAATTTATTCCCATTGTTCAAGACCTGCAAGGACCCAAGCTTCGAACCGGAGAATTAGAAAATAAAGAATTAGAACTTAAACGTGGGCAGCGACTTTTAGTAACCACCCAAGAAATCATGGGAACGCAAGATATGATTTCTGTTCCGTTTCAACCCAAGTCTCAAAAATTCTTGCTACAGACCTAAAATTAACAAAAATATATGCAGAATATCTTTGTGAGCAAATAAATTTAGACAAAAGCAAAATAAACATAACTGAAAAAGATAAAATAATGCTATTTAAAGAATTCCAAAATCTAAAAAAATAGGCATCATTGCAAAAATTGAAAAGCGAGAGGCCATTGATCATTTTGATGAGATTTTAGAAGTTTCTGACGGCATTATGATTGCCAGAGGAGATCTGGCCGTTGAAAGTTCTACAGAGATTGTCCCCTGTCTTCAAAAAGAAATTATTCAAAAGTGTAATCGTGCGTTAAAACCTGTCATTACGGCAACGCAGATGTTAGAATCTATGGTGTTTCATCCTCGTCCGACGCGTGCGGAGGCGTCTGATGTGGCGAATGCCGTTTTGGATGGTTCGGATGCTTTGATGCTTTCATCCGAAACAGCCTCGGGGCAATATCCATTTGAGACAGTAGCAATGATGGATAAAATTATTCAAGAAGTGGAACGTCATCATTTTCATTTGAGCCAAGCCTATTTTGCCGAGCCCCATATTGAAAAAAGAAAAAGAACTTCTTTGCCCGCGCACTCGGATGCGCTTGAGCGGGCGGCCTGTCAAATTGCAGAAGGCGTAAGTGCTAAGCTTTTGTGTTGTCTCACAGAACGGGGGAGATCGGCGGTGGAGTTGGCCCATGCCAGACCCAGCCAGCCCATCATTGCGCTTACCAATGAACCTATGACGGTTCGGCGACTTTCTTTGGTGTGGGGTGTGCGCTCGTATCTGATTAGAAATCTTTTTAAGGGCAAGCATATTTTTAAAACGATTCGAGCCTACTTATTGCAGCACAAAATGGTCGAGGTGGGAGATAAAATTGTGATTACCACAGGAAAGTTTACTCATTCTCCAGACACGACTCATATCGTCAAAGCCCATCAAATCTAATTATGGAAAAAATCCACGTACGAGCATTGCTTTGGATAAATGTTTCAAAGCGGAAATGAGAGCGGCGGTTCTCATATTGACATTATACTCTTTATGAACAGATAAGACCTTTTCAAAAGTAGTGTTCATGATGTTCCAAAGTCTATTGTGAACTTCTTTTTCATCCCAAAAAAACATTTGAAGGCCTTGAACCCATTCAAAATAAGAAACTGTCACTCCCCCGGCGTTGGCTAAGATATCTGGAATAACAAAGATTCCTTTATCAAATAAAATAGGATCAGCTCCTAGTGTCGTGGGGCTATTGGCACCTTCTGCAAGAATTTTACATTTAATTTTCCCTGCATTTTTCTCTGTAATCTGAGATTCAACGGCAGCTGGAATGAGAATATCGCATTTGAGTTCTAAAAGTTCTTCATTGGTGACAGGTTGAGTTGCTGGAAAACTCGTCAGAGATTTTTTGGCATCCAAATGTTTGTGGAGGGCTTCAGGATCTAATCCTTTGGGGTTATAAATTCCGCCGTTTTCATCGCTCACCGCAATAATTTTGCACCCAATTTTATCCATCTTTCGTGCCGCAGAAGATCCTACTTTTCCATAGCCTTGAACGACAACGGTTGTATTTTTATCCAGCGTCATATTTAAATGTTTCGCAGCAGACATAATGGTATAGGCCACCCCTTGTCCTGTGGAATCGGTGCGCCCTAAAGATCCTCCAATTTCAAGAGGCTTTCCCGTGACCGCACCCGGAACGGCAAACCCAAGTTCTTGGCTATAGGTATCCATCATCCAAGCCATCGTTCGTTCATCGGTTCCAATGTCCGGGGCAGGGATGTCTTTGTCTGGGCCAATGATATTTGAAATTTCACTCGTATATCGTCGGGTGAGATTTTGTTTTTCTTGGCGGGACATTTGGTTGGGATTGCATCTGACGCCTCCTTTGGCTCCCCCTAAAGGCAAACCAAAGAGAGAGCACTTTAAGGTCATGAGCATGGCAAGAGCTGCTGTTTCACTGAGCGTGACACTGGGATGATATCGCACGCCTCCTTTGCCTGGACCTAAGGTTAAACTGTGTTGAACGCGATATCCTTCAAAGACTTTAATGCTTTTATCATCCATTCGCACAGGGACTGAAACAATCAGCGCTCGTTTGGGATATTTGAGACGAGCAGCAACATTGGGATCTAATTTCATAGCCGTGCAGGCAAGATCCAACTGCTTCAAAGCATTCTTGTACAAGGGGCCGGATAGGAGTTCCATGTTTAAGAGTTCATTGTCCATCGTTCACCTCATTCGTTTTTACTGTTCATCGTTTTCTTCAAGTTCGGAAGAGTCTCTTAACTGATACTCTTTCATTTTATTTTGCAGACTTTTTCTACTAATACCAAGAATTTTTGCAGCACGAGTCACGTTTCCATGAGTTTCCTCTAGAGCTTTAACAATTAGATTTTTTTCAATTTTTTGAGTGGTTTCTTTCACAATTTCTTTAAATGAGCCTTGAGTGTTCATATTTTCTGGAATGAAAGTCGGAGTTGAAATGGATGTGAGCTGAGAGATTTCCGAAGGAATATCTTCTAACATTAAAGTCTGTTTTTCGCTGAGTAAAATCATGCGCTCTAAAACATTTTCGAGTTGCCGAATATTTCCAGGCCATTGAAATTGCATGAGAACGTTCATAGCTTTTTCATTTAGGGCGTAAACTCGCTTTCCAAGTTTTTTGTTATACTTTTGAATGAAAAAGTCAACCAAATGTGGAAAGTCTTCTTTTCGCTCTCGTAAAGGAGGAAGATAAATAGGAATAACATTCAAGCGATAGAAGAGGTCTTCTCTAAACCCTCCCTTTTTAACCTCTTCAGATAAATCTTTGTTGGTAGCGGCAATCAAACGAATATTAATTTTAATGGTCTTGACTCCCCCAACTCGTTCAATTTCATTTTCTTGAAGGACGCGCAAAAGCTTGGCTTGGAGTTCCAAAGGGATCTCTCCAATTTCGTCTAAAAATAGTGTTCCTTCATGAGCCAATTCAAATCGACCTAGTTTTGAAGCTATTGCCCCTGTGAAAGCTCCTTTTTCAAAGCCAAAAAGTTCACTTTCAATGAGCGTGGTGGGGATGGCAGAGCAGTTAATCGTAATAAAAGGCTTTGAGGCTCGAGAGCTGTTTTCATGAAGCGCTCTGGCCACGAGTTCTTTTCCTGTGCCGCTTTCACCTGTAATTAAAATGGTTGAAGGACTGCTGGCGACTTTTTTAATGAGGATTAAGACTTCTTTCATTTGTGGACTTTGGCTGACCAATTCTGAATGAATTTCCTTATCCGATGGATTTTTAGATTTCGACTGGTATGTATTGAGCGCTTTTTTAATGACTTGAATCATCTCTGTTTTGTCAAAAGGTTTGGAAATGTAATCAAAGGCTCCCATTTTTAAGGCGGACACAGCAGAATCTACGGTTCCATGCGCAGTGACGATAATGATGGGAATATCCGGATAGTGTTTCAAAGAAGCCTCTAAAAAGCCCATTCCATCAAGATTGGGCATGCGAAGATCGGTAATGATGGTTTGGAAAGAGTCTTTTTTTAAAAGCGAAAGAGCTTCAACTCCATCTTTAGCTTCTGAAACTTGAATCCCTTCTTGTTCTAAGAGAGCTTTTAAAACTTTTCGGATATTGGCTTCGTCATCGATAATTAAAATATGAGGATTCATGATTTTTTACTTGAGAGTGTGATAATAAATTTTGTTCCTTTCTGCAATGTACTTTCTACTTGAATGGTCCCTCCATGCGCTTTCAGAATTTTTTGGCAAATGGGAAGCCCCAGTCCCGATCCTTCTTCTTTAGTTGTAAAAAAAGGAATAAAAAGACTTTTGATGTTTTCAGGAGAAATTCCAAGGCCTGTATCTTCAAAAACAATCTGAAGAGAATCTTTAGAAGATTTTAAAGAAACCTTAAGCTCTCCTCCTTGAGGCATGGCTTGAACTGCGTTTCGAATTAGATTTAAGAATACTTGATTTATTTGTTGGGGGTCAACCGTTGTAAGAGGCAGTTGGGCATCCGAATGGTAGGTGAGGTTAATATTCGAGGGCAGATCTGCCGTGACGGTTTGAAAGGTTTTTTTAAGAAGCTCGTCCAAATTGGTTTCTGTGAGATTTTGTTGGAAGGGTTTGGCGTAATTTAAAAATTGAGTAACTACGGTGTTGAGGCGATCTACCTCATCA
>JACPST010000105.1 GCA_016193165.1 Deltaproteobacteria bacterium | reverse complement strand
TTTATTTTAGGGACGGATGCATTTTTAGGAATTGCTCAGTGGAAACAGGTAGGCGACATTTTTGCCGCAGCGCATTTGGTGGTGGTGAAACGTCCTGGCTATCAGTTTAAGCCCCTTTCTCAGATTTTAAAAAATACTAAATTAGCCAAAGAATTTGTCAGCCTTAAGGAAAACAAAGAATATAGGCATTTTACAGGCCATCATATTTATTTTTTTGAACTTCCCACGATGGATATTTCTTCCTCTGAATTGAGAGGCAAGATTTCCCGCCATGAGCCTTATTCTTCATTTGTGCCCAAAGAGGTTGAGGAGTATATTCGAGTCCATCATTTGTATGAAAATAAAAACATCTAAACAGCTGGCTCTGGCCTGTGCCAAAATGGCATTGGATAAAAAAGCATTTAATGTGATGCTTTTAGATGTTCGAGCTTGGCAAGGACTGAATGACTATATTTTAATTTGTTCCGCGCAGTCTTCAATTCAAGCTCAAACGATTGCGGAAGAAATAAGAAAAAAATTAAAAGAAGAAGGAATTTACAATTTGGGAGTAGAAGGATATTCCCAAGGAAAGTGGATTTTATTAGACTATAACGAAGTTATCGTGCATATCTTTTATGAGTATATACGCGAGTTTTATGATTTGGAGTCTTTGTGGCAAGATGCCCCACGAGTAAAGATCCCTAAAATTTAGTATCGATCCTATGGTTAAAAATAATTTAAAACTTCTTCTTCCTCAAAAGGTTAAGAACTCTTTTATTCAAGAAGGCCTCCATTACTATGGGGATAAACTTAAGCCTTATGCCTTCTTTGAGATCATTGAATCCAAAGATAAGATTCATTTTAAAGAACATTGTCGAAAAATGGAAAAGACAACCCTCACCGTTGTTCTTGACGAAAGAGGGCGTCAGTTTAATTCCGTTTCTTTTTCAAAAACGTGGGAACAGCTAACCACTCAAAAGGTGAAAGGAGTGAGCTTTATTATTGGAGGACCTTTTGGATTTGATTTTGGCTGTCGAGCAGATATCACACTTTCTTTGTCCTCCCTAACGCTGAACCACGAACTGGCCCCTTTGGTTTTGTTAGAACAAGTGTATCGAGCCTATACCTTAATTCAAGGACATCCGTATCACCATGCCTAAGAGGGCGCATCCTGTCATGCTTGTGATTTTAGATGGATTTGGCATTAATCCTCAAAAAAAGGGCAATGCCATTGCTTTGGCAGATGCTCCAACCTTTCGGATGTTAGAAAAAGGCAATCACTCTCGGATGATGACCAGCGGGGAACATGTGGGATTACCCGATGGGCAGATGGGAAATTCAGAAGTGGGACACACCAATATTGGAGCGGGACGGATTGTTTATCAAGAATTGACGAGAATTCATAAATCTATTCGAGAAGGATATTTTTTCAAAAGCGAAACACTTAAAAAAGCTTTTAAAACTGTTTTAGAAAAAAAATCCAAACTTCATGTGATGGGACTTCTCTCCGATGGAGGAGTGCATAGTCATATCGAGCACTTGTTTGCGCTTCTAAAATTTGCGAAAGAACAGAAAATAGAGCGCGTTTATATTCACTGTTTTTTAGATGGCCGGGATACGCCCGCCCAAAGCAGTCCGTCGTATCTTAAACAATTAGAAGCTTTTATTCAGAAAGAAAGGGCAGGCCAATTTTTGAAGATTGCCACGATCTCTGGGCGTTATTATGCGATGGATCGGGATAATAGGTGGGATCGCATTGAAAAATCTTTTTGCGCGTTAACAGAAGCAAAGGGGTTTGAAGCTCCCTCGGCTTTAAAGGCCATTGAAATGGCAAACCAACGAGGAGAGACTGACGAGTTTGTAAAGCCTACGGTACTTGATTCTAAAGGAGTGATTGAAGACCATGATGCCATTATCTTTTTTAATTTTAGAGCCGATCGAGCCAGACAACTGACCCGAGCCTTTACACACTATGAGTTTGACCGCTTCCAAAGAGTAAAATCTCCAAAACTTAGCCAATTTATTTGTATGACCCAATACGATGAGACATTTAATTTGCCTGTGATATTTTCTCCTCAGAGGTTGACCCATATTTTAGGCCAAATTCTATCTGAAAATGACATTGCTCAACTTCGGATTGCGGAAACTGAAAAATATGCGCACGTTACCTTCTTTTTTAATGGGGGAGAAGAAAAAGTTTTTCCAGGTGAAGAAAGAATTTTAATTCCTTCGGCCAGAGAAGTTCCAACCTATGATTTAAAACCTCAAATGAGCGCTCCTCAAGTGACGCAAGCCGCGCTTCATAATATTGAAAAAGATGCTTTTGGGTTTATTGTTTTAAATTTTGCCAATGCCGATATGGTGGGTCACACAGGAAAATTAGAGGCTGCGGTCCAGGCAATTGAAACCTTAGATCAGTGTATGGAAAAAATCATAAAGACAATTCAAAAGAAAAAAGGGCATCTTTTAGTGACGGCAGATCATGGCAATGCGGAGCAAATGATTGATTATAAAACTGGGGAGCCCCATACAGCACATACCACCCATCCTGTTCCTTTTTATTATGTTCATCCGGAACAAAAAAAAGTCACACTTCAAAATGGGATTTTGGCAGATTTGATGCCTACGGTTTTAAATCTGATGCATCTTCCGATCCCTCAAGAAGTTACAGGAAAAAATCTCTTTGTGGGCTAGACTGTTGAAAAAGTCATTTCGTCTGCAAAATTTTCTCACATCTTTTTTTGAAATATTTTCTTTGAATCAATGTCTTCAGTGCCAAAAAGAATCCGTACCTTTGGTTTGTGGGAAGTGCCTCAGCCGAATCGAGCGGGTTCAAAATAGCGCAACAGGGCCTTTTAGTTATGGGCGCTATGAAGGTGTGCTTAAAAATCTTATTCATCTTTTTAAGTATGAGAACAAGTTTGCGTTGGCCTCTCCTTTAGCAAAGCTCCTGTTGGAAGTAGCGCCTCAAAATGGAGATGTGATTATTCCTGTTCCACTACATTTAAAAAAACTTCGAGAAAGAAAATATAATCAATCAGTACTTCTAGGTCAGGAACTTTCAAAGGTAATGCCTCTTCCTGTCTATGGTAATGTTTTAAAAAAGACGATGCCCACGACTTCTCAAACGGAGCTTTCACAATTGGGACGACAGAAAAATGTTTTAAACACGTTTTCGGTAGCTCATGCTGATAGAATTCAGGGTAAACATGTATTACTTTTGGATGATGTGTATACCACTGGAGCTACCGGCGCGGAATGTGAAAAGATATTATTACAAGCTGGCGCCCAAAAAGTTTCCATTGTCACTTTAGCTCGAAGTTAGAAGTTAAAAGTGTTATTTTAATGTTCTACGAAATTGACGTAAGAAGTGGTCTGAAATATTTCGTGCAATGAGGCGTCTTCCGCTGATCTTTTGAAGCTTTGTTAAAAAATCTTTTTCAAGTATTCTCTCAATCAATCCTTCTGGCAAGGACTCAGAATGAGCGGCTTGTCTAAAGGCTTGTTCTGGGGTGAGGATCGCAGCATTTCGTTGGAAGATATCGACATACTTTCCAGCTAAGCGACGGCTCATTGCGTTAAGCTCCGGCTCTGTAAAGGAAATCGTTTGAATATTTAAAGGCTTCTGAAGTGCTACTGTTTTGAGGTGCTTCACAGCATTTTGCAGAGGGTAAGAAAAATCTCTTAAGAAAAAAATAGAAGAAGGAGGACGTCCTAAGAAGTTGTCTACCAGTAAAGAGGCAGGTCTGCTTCCTCCTTGGCTAAAAATAGTCTTTCGACAGAACACCCCCATGGAAGGATCCCAGTGGGCATCTTGAAATCGATCTGCAAAATCTCTGGCAATAGCTCTTGACCATAAGTAAGCATAATGTGTTCCAGCATATGCGGGATCCATTAGGTATCCAAAGCCAGCTGGAAAGCTTGCCCCTGCAGTGCTTTGGATCTTTAAGATTTCCTGTCGAAGATCAAGATACGCTCTTCGAATATCTATTCTTCTGTTTACGGTGTGGTAATCAAAATCAAGGAGAGACAAAAATAAAAGCTGCATCTCATAGAGGCGCATTTGAAATTGTTGGGCTTGGATGATTTTAGCTTTAAGAGCGGCCGGTAACTTTTGACCATTTAAAAAGTGTCCCGAGATTTCATCTAAAATTTGGGGTTCTAAAGTTCCGTATTCTGAAAGTTGAGAAAGAACTTCTGAAAAATCCATTTCTGTTAAAAATCCAGAGTAGGAAGCATACCGGGCCTCTGTTAAAATTTCGTGTAACACATGACCAAATTCATGACTGAACGTTTGAACTTCATCAAGGCTTAAAAGACTAGGTATCCCCTTGGCAGGCAAAGGCATATTTACGACAATAGCCGTTACAGGTCTTTGATATCCCCCTTGTGGGAGCACTCTCCCTTTGAGAATTTCAGGAGCTTCTGCTTCAGCGTAATGAAATTTTCCTTCGCGAGGGTAAAGATCCAAATAAAAATGACCAAGGGATGCATGGGTATG
>JACPST010000104.1 GCA_016193165.1 Deltaproteobacteria bacterium | reverse complement strand
ATTTAATTGTCTTTAAACAAAGTTGGGGAGACCAGATGACAAAAAATTAATTTTTGCCAAATGGAGAAGTTTTTTCTTGACCTCCTTTTCAATAGACTAGTTTCCCTTGAGGATATTGGTGACGGAGGAGCTCCTTGGCTCTCTTCATTTTTGCCTATTTTTTCACTTCCACCGGTGGAAGTGAAATTTTGTGCAGAATTTGCTAAAACTGCTCTCTTGAGTGGCAATCTTCGGATGATGTCTTGAGTCTTTTCTTTTTTAAGAGATAGCTCCAATAATACTTCTTCTACTTCTCTTTTTGATTTGCCTAATATTTTATCAATAAGTTCTTTTCCTCTTTTTTGATCCAAATGGGGCTCAATAAGGGAGAGGGTTACGAGATTTAGTCTCCCTTCTTTAAGTAGAGTTAAAATCTCTGGAAAGCTTGGATAGATTCTAGCTGCCTGGATTCTCCGATAGGCTGCACTTTCTGAATAGTGATATTTTTCAACACAATAAGAGAACAAAGACGAATAGCCTTCCAACGCATAAAGTTTCCGACGATCAATTTCAGAAAGATGAACAATGACGTCTGCAATTACTTCTCTTTCTTCTCTGACCAAAACGCCAAATTTCTCTAAGAGTTCTTTGTCTTTTAATTTTAAAATTTCGTTCATGAAATACCTCCTATTTCCGTCACCCCCGCGAAGGCGGGGGGTCCCAAAAAGTGATGAATCACTCTATCAAATCCATAAATGAAGTCAAATTGATACAATAAATTACTTAACAATATCAAATAGTTACTCTATTTTTAAACGTGAAATTCTGAGGTTTAACGAACGATTTTTTAATTTTCACTTTGGAAGAAGAAAAGGAAGAGTTTTTGGATTAAAGAGGGATTTAGAGGGCATGGAAAGCAAGATAAAACTCCAGCAGAGAAAATTCGCCAAAAAAAGAGAGAGAAAATTTTTTTACTATCTGAACATCCATGTCATGCTGTAGTCGATGTTTTAGTCGGAGACTAAAATGAGCTGTAAGCGATGTTTTTAAAACGAAGCCACTAAAGAGATTTTAACCTTCTGCTTCTTTTTCTAAACGCTCAGCTATCCATATTTTAAGGAGAGTTTGGTAACCAATATCTCCTTTTTTCTTGGCCACTTTTTTTAATTGAATAACCATGGGATGTGGCAATCGAATACTGGTAGATATACCTGCTTTTATTCTAGGTTCTGGCGTTACCTCAACTGATTTGGATTCATCCCACTCATTTGGATTATATTTATAACTAGAATGCTTTTTGGTCATTTTGGCTTTTTTCTTTTTTTTCATAAGTCCCATCCTGTAAAGATCCGAGCAATGTTATTACCCAAATCTTCAAAAATTAACCGCAACTTTCTTCCCCCATTTGTTCTTCCATCTATTCGATATCTCCTGGGGCCATGTTTTTTCTTGTTGGGCGTAATAATGTAGCGGTTGAAAAAGACTTCTTCTGCATCTCTTGGATGGATTCTATGCTCTGACAAATGCTCCACATTATCTTCATCCCAAACAAAGAAATACCATCTTTTACCCTGTAACCCCCTCACTGATTAAGTGTACATACAAAGTAGCTACATGTCAAGTTTTGCTGATATTTTTCTGGTTTTAAAAGTTTCATAAAATTAACTCCATGAATACTGTATATTACTATTTCCAGCCAGCGTTGATAACTGTAATTTTTAGGTTGAAACCGACACTCACTACTTCAACTAGGTATTGACGTTGAGATCCCTCGCTATGCTCGGGATGACGATATGGGTTTCATACTGACTCAAAGACTTATAGTATCGCGGATTCTAAGATTTCGGCGATGTCGAAAGAAGAAACATGGTCTTCTTGATTTTTGGTTTTGAGACCATCGCTGACCATGGTTTGACAGAAGGGGCACGCGGAGACAATGATATTGGCCTGAGTAGCTAAGGCTTCTTCGACGCGATTCACATTAATTCTTGTCCCTCTGGTTTCTTCAAGCCACATCCTTCCTCCTCCGGCTCCACAGCAAAATCCTTGAGATTTGGAACGAGGCATTTCAATAGGTTTTTCTCCAGAGGCCAGTTGGAGAAGCGTTCTGGGGCTGTCATAAATAGAGTTATACCGTCCCAGATAACAAGAGTCGTGATACGTCATTTTTTGTTTTATTTCTTTTTTGACTTTTATTTTTTCTTCTTCCATAAGTTTCATGAGAAATTCAACATGATGAGTCACTTCAAACCGGGCATCAAAATCCGGATATTCATTCTTGAGAGTGTTAAAGCAGTGAGGGCAAGTCGTTAGAATTTTTTTGACGTTATATTTTGAAAGGACTTTTTTATTTTCTTCGATCATCTGTTGTCCCAAGTATTCATTGCCCATACGTCTGGCGCATTCGCCATTACATTTTTCTTCAGCGCCTAAAATTCCAAAACTGATATTTGCTTTTAAGAGGAGTTTAGCAAAAGCTTGAGCTATTTTTTTACTTCGACTGTCAAAGGAACCTGCACATCCCACATAGTAGAGATACTCGACGTTGGGATTTTCAGCTAAAGTTTTAATGCCTAATTCCTTGGCCCAATCGCCTCTGGTAGAAGGAGCCAGCCCCCAAGGATTAGAGGTGTTTTCCCAATTGGTAAAAACTTTTTGAGCTTCAGGCTCCATTTTGCCTTGCATGAGAACTAGGTTTCTTCGCATGTCGACAATTTTTTCAACGTGTTCAATAAAAACAGGGCAGGCTTCTACGCAGGCTCCACAGGTCGTACAATCCCAAATAACATCTTCGGAGATGATATCCCCGATCATCGACTTTTGAAGGGAGGGATTTGCTCCTTTTTCTTCTAGATGATGGCGAAGATCGACGATCAAACTTCTGGGTTTGAGAGGTTTTCCCGTCGTATAGGTGGGGCAAAATTCATTACATCGGCCGCATTCGGTACAGGCGTAGGTATCTAAAAGTTGTTTCCAGGTGAAGTCTTTAAGCTCCCCCGCCCCAAATGTGGTTTGAGTTTCATCGGTCAAATTTAATTTTTTGAGTCTTCCTCGGGGGGTGAGAGTGGAGAAGAAAATATTAGGGGCTGCCGCTACCACATGCAAATGTTTTGAAAAGGGAAGGTAGCAAAAAAATCCTAAGACCGTTAAAAAATGAACCCACCAGGAAACTTCAGAGACTATTTTTGAAGGAGCATGGCTTAGAAAAAGGCCGCTGATCATTAAAATGCCAATCAGACTTAAAATGAGATACGCATCCCAGGCTGAGTGGCGGCTTAAGACTTCAAGTCTTTTGGGTTTTAAAACAAGTCTTCGGAAAAAGAAAAAAAGGATACTCACTAAAACAAAAACATAAAAAATATCTTGAATGACCAAGAGTCCCTGATAAGGCGTTTCTCCTAAAATGAGTGAGAGATGAAACGAAGGAAAAATGCCATTAATAATAAGTTCAAGGGTTCCTAAGGTAATGACCAAAAATCCCCAAAAGACAAGCGCATGTGCCAAGCCTGGGATAAAATCTTTAAACATTTTTTTCTGACCAATGACACCACTTAAAAAGACTTTGATTCGCTCTCCCAGCTGATCAAGCCGATTTTCATTTTTCCCGATTCTTAGATAAGAATAAAGGCGGTAGAAAAAATAACCTCCCGTTCCAAATCCCGCACAGGTGAAAGCCAAGATGAGCCAGGAGTGGTGAGTCATTTGGCGCTTTGAGGTTTTGGAGGTTCAGTTTTTTGTTTGGGGCCTGGTTTTTGGCCTTCCCCAAACTGCCAAATCAGATCTTGCTGGTTTCCGACAGAAAACTCATACTCTTTTGTCATATAAAGACACTCGGTGGGACACACAACGGTGCACAGGCCACACCAGCAGCAGAGGGTAAAATCAATATCAAATTGAGGGAGATGAAACTTTCTTTGCTTGGCTCCGGATTCTGGAGAGGTGAGGGAGATTTCTTCTTCGGGCCCCCGTTTATTAGCCGTAATATAGATGCAATCTACAGGGCAAGCGACAGCGCAGAGTTTACAGCCAATACAATCGTCGATATTGCAAAAGAGGCGTCCTCGAGTGCGAGAGGGGAGTTCTCGTTTGACAAAAGGGTATTGAATGGTTGCTTTTTGGCGAAAAGCAACAACAAGGGTTAGAATCATTCCCTTGATGATGGATCTTAATCCCCGGTAAATATTTAAAAAATAGTGTTTCATTTTAACGATCGACTTCTCCTAACACAATATCTAAGCTTCCAATGACGGCCACCACATCCGCGATCATGGCCCCTCGGCAAATTTCATCCAAACAACTAATGGAGGTAAAGCATGGAGATTTCCCTTTGACGCGGTAAGGTTTAATAGAGCCGTCACTTACAATATAAAATCCTAACTCGCCTCTGGGATTTTCCGTTTTACAGTAGGCTTCTCCCGCTAAAGGTCTGATCCGCTGCATTTTGGCTCGAATCGGGCCTTCGGGAATTTTTTTAAGCGCTTGTTGTGTAATTTTTAAACTTTCTCTCATTTCACGAACGCGTACCATGTATCTGTCCCAACAATCTCCCACCGTTCCCATTTCACCTGTGCCAATGGGGATATCAAACTCAAGTTCCGGGTAAATAGAATAAGGCTCATTTTTTCTCAAATCCCATTTTTTTCCAGAGCCTCTGAGATTAGGGCCTGTGAGTCCATAGCTAATGGCTGTTT